>JBKOUP010000447.1:0-29338 GCA_046723495.1 Acidobacteriota bacterium | reverse complement strand
CCGGCACACCGACCCTCAACGCGGTGTGCGGCGGGCCGTCGTACGAGACCACCACGCACTTCATCCAACACATTTATCAGTGCATTCCGGGTACGAATCCGCCGATCTGCTCCGACTGGTACGAAGAGCGCGGGACGCTGTACGTGTACTGCGACGGCACGTCCTATTGCGACGGCGACTGCGATCCGACCCACGCGGCGTGGGAAACGTTCGAGACCGGACGCGCGTGCGACACCACCTGCAATCCGGAGTGGCCGTAGCCATCAGCGGACGGTGATCCGCACCTCGTCGCGCCGCCCGCGCGCGTCGATCGCCGCGACGACGTGCTGTCCCGGCGCGAGCGGCCACTCGCGCGCGGCCCGGGTGCATCGCGAGATCCCAATCCCGAGATCAACTCCGAAGCTCACGACCTTCGTTTCCAGTCACCTACAATGCGCCGCGCAGATGCAGCACGTTCGCGATCAATTTCCGGCCCTGCAGCGCCTCTACAAGGGGGTTCCGGTCGCGTACTTCGACGCCCCCGGCGGAACGCAGGTGCCGCGCGCCGTCGCCGAGGCGATGAACGACTACCTCTTCCACCACAACGCGAACACGCATTGGGCGTATCCGACGAGCATCGAGACGGACATGATCCTGGAGTCGGCGCGCGAGACGGTGGCGGAGCTCCTCAACTGCGCGCCCGACGAAGTGATCTTCGGCGCGAACATGACCACGCTGACGTTCCACCTCGCCCGCGCCCTCGGCCGCACATGGCGCGACGGCGACGAGGTCATCGTCACCGACCTCGATCATCACGCCAACGTCGCGCCGTGGCGCGCGCTCGAAGTCGACCGCGGCGTGGTCGTGCACTCGGCGCGCATCGTCCGCGAGACGGCCCAGATCGACTGGGAGCATCTGCGCGCACTCGTTTCGGAGCGCACGAAGCTGATCGCCGTCGGCGGCGCCTCGAACGCCTGCGGGACGATCAACGACCTCGGCCTGGCGCTCTCGATCGCGCGCCAGGCGGGGGCGTTGCTCTTCGTCGACGCCGTCCACCTCGCGCCGCACGAGCTCATCGACGTCGAGCGCATCGGCTGCGATTTCCTGGCCTGCTCGTCGTACAAGTTCTACGGCCCGCACGCCGGCATCCTCTTCGCGCGGCGGCCGCTGCTCGAGGCGCTGCCGTTCCCGAAGCTGATCCCCGCGCCCGACACGGCGCCGGAGCGCGCCGAGACGGGGACGCAGTGCCACGAGGCCATCGCCGGCATCGCCGCCACGATCGACTTCATCGCCTCGATGGGCGAGGGGAGCACGCGCCGCGAGCGCCTGGCCGGCGCGTACGCCGCGCTGCACGACGAGGGCGCGCGCTTTTCGCGGATGTTGTGGGACGGCCTGTCGTCGATCCCGACGGTGACGCTCTACGGCCCGCCGCCTCCCCTCCCGCGCACGCCGACGTTCGCCTTCAACGTGCGCGGCGTCGACGATGAGCAGGTCGTGCGCGCGCTCGCCGAGCACGGCCTCTTCCTCAGCCACGGCGACTTCTACGCGCTCACGGCGATGCGCGAGCTCGGCGCGCCGTCGTGCAGCGTCGTCCGCGCCGGCTGCGCGTGCTACACGACGGAAGAGGAAGTCGAGCGGCTCGTCCGCGCCGTCGCCGGCATCACTTCGTGACCAGGCCGCCCTGGAACTGCGGTCCCTGGCGGGCGGCCAGCTCCTTGAACCCCTTGCGCGTCAAGTTGCCCTCCATCGACATGAACGAGAACGACACCTTGCGTCTCGTTCGCCAGTGGTAGGCGATGACGTCGCCGGCCTCGTTGCGGTTGTGAAGCGTCCAGAGGGCCATGCCGAAGCCGATGACGCCGAAGACGCCGACGAGAAAGATGCAAAGCGGCAGCGAGATCAGCACGCCCAGCCAGAGGAGTGGACGCATGCTGGCGCGCTTGCTGTCGACGCAGCGGTCGCAGAGCGACACGCCTTTGTTGACGCCGGAGTTGTAGTCGGTCCGTCTCGTGCGCATGTCCCGGCTGTAGGTGACGTTCACCGGCGGATAGTAGAAGTAATGATCGACCGCGGCGGACGAGCCGCAGATCGCGCAGAGGCCGGAGCCCATGATGCCGGCCCGCGCCGCCTCCGCTTCCCAGGCCGCCTTCTCCGCGTCGCGCACGGCGCGCGGCTTGAGCGCGACCGGGCTGACGGGCCAGCCGGAGAGGAGGAAGACGATGGCGGGGATGCCGGCGGCGATGGCGAGTCCGCCGAGGGCCGCGCCGGGGTCCTTTACGTTCGGGATGACGAGAATGCCGATCGCGAAGAGCGCGCCGAATGCCGCGAGGGCTGCACTCCAGATCAGCATGGCGTGCGGACGCTGTACGACGCGTTTTTTCGCCGCGCGCGCGAACCAGCCGAAGTAGATGAGGAGCGCTCCCGGCAGAAACAACAGGGTGAGCGCGGCGAAAACCTGATCGGCTTTCACCGGTCCCGACACGCTCATCAGGATCGCCAGGAGCACGAGGATACTTCCGAGCACCATGCGGACCATGCAGCCTCCCCTGTGGCCATCATGACCAGAGCTTCCTGAGCCGCGAATAGTACGCCGACGGCGCCGGTCCGCGCGCGGCGAGCATGTCGGTCAGGGGATGGCGCTCGCCGAGGAGGACTTCGCGGGCCCGCAGGCGTCCGAGGTCGGCGATCTGGGCGAGCTTCGTCCAGCGGCGCTCGACGAAGGCGATGGGGAGGCGGTGGCGCGGGCGGATGACGACGACGCGGTCCGCGAACTCGGCGGGGATGACGTGCTCGCAGTCGTGCACGTGGCGGTGCAGGCCGCCTTCGCTCTCGCCCTTGGCGGCCATGAGCACGACCGCGTCGCAGCCGCGCTCGAAGAGGGCCTCGTAGGGGATGTTGTTCGTGAAGCCGCCGTCGCCGTAGCGCTCGCCGTCGACGTCGATCGGGTGCGTGTAGAACGGCGGGAGGTAGTTGCTGGCCAGGAGGAGGCGGAAGGGATCGCGCGCGGCGCGGGCGTCGGCGAGGACGTGCGCGCGGTCGCGCAGGCGGGTGAGGGCGACGTAGAGCGGCAGCGTGCCGGAAGCCTTGATGCGCTCGTTGCCGACGTAGCGGCGGAAGCTGCGCTCGTGCATCCGCGTCCAGATGAATGGCGAGTGCTCGCGCACGAGGTTGGTGAGGTCGACGGCGGGCATGCGCGTGAAGCAGCGCCAGTAATGCCGCAGGCGGTGGGCGTTGCCGACGGCGACGGCCGCGGCGTTCCAGACCCCGCCCGAGACGCCGAGACACATGGCCGGGCGGACGCCGAGCTCGCGCAGCGTTTCCACGACGCCGACCTGGAAGATGCAGCGCGTGGAGCCGCCGGAGAAGAGGAGGCCGAGGGTGCGCGAGCGGCGTAATGTCTGGAGCATGGCGGAATTAAACCAGAAACCAGAAACCTGAAACCAGAAGGTCGTTGCTACGTTTCTGGTTTCTGGTTTCTGGTTTCTGGTTTTCTCCAGAACGCATACGCCGCCAACCCCGCCAGAAGAATCCCATACCCAATCACGCTGTCCCTCGGCGCCTGCACGATCGTCGCCGCCACCACCGCCCAGCAGGCCAGGGTGAAGATTGCCGTCGTCAGCGGGTGGCCGGGTGTGCGGAACTCGCCGGGGCCGTGGCGGCGGCGGAAGACGAAGACGGCCGCGCCGGTGAGGCCGAAGAAGACGAAGTCGACGGAGACGACGTAGCTGAGGATCTGCTCGTACGTGCCGCTGAGCGTGATCACCATGGCCACGACGCCTTGCAGGATGATGGCGATCACCGGCACGCGCGTGCCTTCGCTGACGTGGCCGACGGCGTCGAAGAACACGCCGTCCTTGGCCATCGCGTAGTAGACCCGCGGCGCGGTGAGCATGCTCTGGCTGAGGAAGCCGAGCGTGGAGACGGCGATGCCGAGGGCGATGAAGCGCGCGCCGGCGGCGCCGAAGGCGATGCGCATCACCGCCGACGCCGGCGTCGTCACGTTCGCGAGCTCCTCGGCGCCGAGCACGCCCACGCAGACGACGTTCACGGCGACGTAGACCGCGATCACGCCGAGGACCCCGGCCACGAGGCCGATGACGAGGTCGCGCTTCGGCCGGCGCAGCTCGCCGGAGACGAAGCTCGCCGTCTGCCAGCCGCCGTAGGCGAACATCACCGGAGTCATGGCCGCGCCGAAGCGGAGGAGGAGCGACGGACCGTCGCCGGCGTGGCGCAGCGACAGCCGCGGCGGACTGACGACGCTCGCGCCGGCCAGGATGAGGACGACGATGGCGGCGAGCTTGAGCAGCATCAGCGCGTTCTGCGTGTTCGTGCCGCTGCGCACGCCGAGGCAGTTGATCAGCGTGAGGATGGCCAGGGTAATCGCCGCGAGGATCGAGTCGCGGATTGGCGTGCCGGTCAGCTCGACGGTGTACTTCGCGAACGTCGCCGCCACCGCGGCCATCCCGCCGCTCTGCATCACCAGCAGCAGCGCCCATCCGTAGAGGAAGGCCACGGCGGGGTGGTAGGCATCGCGCAGGTATGCGTATTGGCCGCCGGTCTCCGGCCGCAGCGAGGCCAGCTCCGCGTAGGCGAACGCGCCGAGGAGGGCGATGACGCCGCCGGCGACCCAGGCCAAGAGGATGAGCGCGGGCGTGTGGACGTGGCGGGCCACGACGTAGGGGTTGATGAAAATGCCCGAGCCGATGATGCCGCCCATGACGAGCATGGTGGCGTCGAAGGCGCCGAGGCGTTTGGCGAGTTGCTGTTCAGGCATCCGCGCGAATCGTGGCCACGACCTCGTTCCCGCAGCCGCGGTACTCGAGCGAGTGGAAGCTGAAGTGGCGGGCCATGAGGATGCCCCGGCCGTGGGTGTCGAAGGCGCGGGCGGGATCGATGTCGAAGTAACGCTGCCACTCGAAGCCGTCGCCGCAGTCGCGCACGATGAAGCGCATCTCGCCGTCTCCGCGCTCGAAGCGCACCTCCGCCGCGCGATCGGCATACTCCGGCAGCGACAGCCGCCGCTGCACTTCCGCCTCCCACCGCGCCTGCGAGCGCAGCTGCGACTTCTCGTCGTAGGTGATGCCGAGGTTGCCGTGCTCGACGGCGTTGACGAGGATCTCCGTCAAGCCGATGATCGCGGCCTCGGGGTCGGGACAGGCGCGGGCCAGCACGGCGCCGAGGTCGCGGGCGTCGTCGATCGTGCGGAGGGTGAAGACCGCGGACTGAGCGAGGCGCAGCGACTTGATGCCGCGCTCGAGCTGCGACTGCAGCCGGCGGATCTCGCCGTTGTCCGTGACCGCGGTCTGGACGATCGTGCGCAGCACGTCGGCGTCGTATGGCTTGGTGAGGTAGTAGTACGCGCCGGCCCGGATCCCCTCGATCATCTCTTCGCGGCTGACGCAGCCGGTCTGCAGGATGACGGGGATGGTCCGGCAGCGCGGGTCGGCCTTGAGGCGTGCCAGGAGCTCCAGGCCGTTCATGCGGGGCATGGTGCGGTCGAGGAGGATGACGTCGTAGCGCGGGCCGTCGCGGTCGAGCATCTCCCACGCTTCGACGCCGTCGCCGGCGAACTCGAGCTCGGCGGCCAGACGGGTCAGGTGCGCCTGCAGAAGGGCGCGGTCGAGGGCATTGTCCTCGACGACGAGGACGCGCGGCTGCTCGGCGGACATTGGTGAGGCATCATCATACGCGCGGTCGGGGCGCAGCGTGAGGGCGCGGGGCGCAGGGGGCAGGGCGCAGATGGTGTTCTGGCGACGGCACGCGCCCCAGCAAGACAACCACCTGCGCCCCGCGCCCCGCGCCCTGCCCCCTACTTGGCCGGCTTCTCGAACATCTTCGCGTCCACCGCCGGATTGATCTCCACCCCTGTCATCTTTCCTTCGGCCGAGGGCTGGCCGTTCGTTGTGGCCTTGAACGCCACCGGCACGTTCAGGCCGCCGAACGACTTCCACTCCGTGTACTCCGTCACCGTCTCGCCCCGCGGTCCCTGGGCGATCTTGCGCAGCAGCTTGCCGGTGGCGGGATCGACGACCCACTTCATCGTCGACGTGCCGTTGTTGATCTCCAGAACCTGGCCATCCTTCTCCGTGCCGGCCACGTTGAACGTGTAGCCGGGCTTGCCGATGTTTTTCAGCACGAAGAGCAGATCGTTCCGGCTGTCGTTGCGCATGGCCGTGCTCTGCGAGCCCGGCATGTCCTGCGCGCCCATCGGCGTCAGCACGAACGCGGTGTCGTTCGTGTAGACCATCGTGACCTCGCCCATGGGCGTCTTCATCACGTTGTGGTGGGCGTCGGGGTACTTCATCAGATTGTCGAACTCGATCTCCATCGGCCCGTTCGGCGTCTTCGTCGACATCGTGCCGGTCGTGCGCGTCGCCTGCACGGCGTCGACCTTGGCCTGGCCGCCGAAGAAGTCGCGCACTTTCTTCGCCAGGGCCAGCCCCTCGGCGCTGCTGGTCGCGGGCGCGGCGGGGGCGGTGCCTGCCGCGGCGGCGGCGGGCTTCTGCCCCGGCTCGGGGATGGTGACGTCGATCGGATGCACGTCGCCGAGGGAGGCCAGCGGCTTCTCGAAGTCCTTCTCCTTCCCGACCACGAGGACGGCGAGCCGATCGGGATTGACGTACTTCTTCGCTACGCGCTCGACGTCGGCGGGCGTCACCTTCTCGATGTTCGCGGTGTAGCGCTGGTAGTAGTCGGCGGGATAGCCGAAGAACTCCAGGCGCATCTGCTGGCCGAGGAGCTTCGCCTTCGAGTCGAACTGGAACACGAAGGCGTTGAGGATGGCCGCCTTCGCATCGGCCACCTCCTCGGCCGTGATCGGCTTCTCGACCAGCGCCTTGATCTCGCCGCGCAGGGCGTTGACCGACTCGATCGTCGTGTTGCTCTTCGTCCCCATCGACGTGCGGAAGATGCCGGGATGGTCCCACTCCGAGCCGATGGCGCCGCCGACGCTGTAGGCCAGTCCCATCTTCGAGCGGATGTTGTTGAACAGGCGGCCGGAGAAGCCGCCGCCGTAGACCTCGTTCATGACCGCCACGGCGTAGAAGTCGGGATTGTTGCGGACGATGCCGGGGCCGACGACGGAGATGTTGGTCTGCGTCACGTCGTCCTTGGAGACGAGGTAGACGCCGGGCTTGGCAGGGTTGATGTCGCTCGGCGCCGTGTGCGGGACCGGCGGTCCCTTCGGCCACGACTGAAACGCGGCGCGGAGCTTCTTCTCCATCGCCGCGGCGTCGAAGTCGCCGCTGAAGCCGACGATCATGTTGTTCGGGTGCGTGAACCGTTTGTGGAAGGCGAGGAGATCGTCGCGGGTGACGGCGGCGACGGTCGCGTATTCGGCCTGCCGGGCGTAGACCGAGCTCGCGCCGTAGGCGAGCTTGACGGCCTCGCGGCGGGCGATGCCCTGGGCATCGTCGTTGCGCCGGGAGATGGCGGTGTTGAGCTGGGTCTTGGCCAGGTCGATCTTCTCCTGGCGGAAGGCGGGATGCTCGATGAGGTCGACGAAGATCGGGAAGACGGCGTCGAAGTCGCCCTTGAGCACGTTCATGCTGATCGACGCGGAGTCGTCGTCGGCGCCGGTCTCCACGCGCGCGGCGCGGGCCTCGAGGAAGTCGTCGAGCTGATCGCCCGTCTTCGACTCCGTGCCGCCCGTGCGCCAGGCCTGCGAATAGATTCTGGCCAGTCCGGCTTTCTCGGCCGGCACGTCGCGCTCGCCGCCGTGCCACTCGGCCGTGCCGTTGATCAGCGGCAGCTCGTGATTCTCGATGAGGAAGATGACCAGGCCGTTGGCGAGCTGGATCCGCTTCGGCTGCTCGATGGTCAGCGTGTGCAGCGGCGGCGTCTTGATGTCTTTGTAATTCGCGACCTGCGCGCCGAGGGGCGCGGCGGCGAGGAGTACGGCGGCGATCAATGCGAGCTTGCGCGGGTTCATTTCGCGCCTCCTTTCGGCGCCGTCTTCGTCGATTCGACCATCCCCACGGTGCGGTTCTCCGCGGTGAACGTGCTGTTGGCGACGCGGCGGACGTCCGCGGCCGTGACCTTGTCGAGCTTGTCCACCTCACGGAAGAGCTCGCGCCAGTCGCCGTAGCGGGTCTGGTAGCCGGCCAGCTCCAGGGCCAGGCCGAAGTTGCTGTCGAGGCGGCGGATCAGGTTCGCCTTCGCGCGCGTCTTCACCGACTGCAACTCTTCCGCGGAGACGTCCTCGCTCTTGAGACGGTCGATCTCGGCGTGAATCGGCTCGGCGAGATCGGTGGCGGTGTGTCCCGCGGTGGGGATGGCGAAGAAGGCGAAGAGCGTCGGATATTTGTCGGAGGGAAAGGCCTCGAACGACGAGGCGTTGGCGGCCAGCTTCTTGTCGCGCACCAGCGAGCGGTAGAGGCGCGACGTGCGTCCCTGCGCCAGGATGCCGGCCATCACCGAGTACACCGGGGCATCGGGATCCATCGCCGAGCCACGGTGATAGGTCTCGACGTAGATCGGCTGCGAGGCCTCGCGCAGGACGACAGTGCGCTCGGCCTTCTGCGGCGGCTCGACGGTGCGCAGCGGCTCGGGCTTCTCTCCTTTGGGCAGGCGGCCGAAGTATGTCTCGATGACCGGCAGCACCTCGGCCGCCTTCACGTCGCCGACGACGGCCACGACCATGTTCGCCGGCACGTAGTACTTCTTCGCGAACGCGGCGGCGTCGGTGGCGGAGAACGTGCGCAGGTCCGACGGCCAGCCCACCACCGGCTGCCCGTAAGGGTGCGCCGTGAATGCCGCGGCCAGCTCCTGCTCGAAGAGCCGTCCGAACGGGCTGCTCTCCGTGCGCATGCGCCGCTCCTCGAACACCACGTCGCGCTCCTTGTAGAACTCGCGGAAGATCGGATTGAGGAAGCGCGTGGAGTCGAGATAGGCCCACAGCTCGACCTGGTTCGACGGCAGCGAATAGAAATACGTCGTCTCGTCGTAGCCGGTGCCGGCGTTGAGGCCGACGGCGCCGGCGCGCTCCACGATCTTCGAGTACTCGTTCGGAACGACGTATTTGTTGGCGTCGTTCATGGCCGCCTTCCACGCCTTTTCCAGCTCCGCGATCTTCGCGGCGTCGTGGTTGACGGGATCGCGGCGGGCGCGGTCGTAGGCGGCGTAGGCCTCCTCGACCTTCTGCAAGGCCACCTTCTCGTCGGCGTAGTCGGTCGTGCCGACGTGGTCGGTGCCTTTGAAGGCCATGTGCTCGAACATGTGGGCCAGCCCGGTGATCCCCGGGACTTCCTGGGCCGAGCCGACGTCGACGACGGTGGCGAACGAGAACACCGGGGCGACGGGACGCTCCATGACGATGACGGTGAGGCCGTTGTCGAGCTTCTTGACCGTGACGCGCTTCTCGATGGAAGCGAGGTCTTGAGCCGCCAGCGGCAGAGCCAGCGCAAGGAGCATGAAGAGAATTTTCTTCACGCGGGACCTCCTGATTATTCTTGATGCGATGCGAACCGACTATCGGGGCTGGATCCGTCCAGGCCCCCTGCCGCCCGCGGGCGTCGAGCCGGAGCCGGGCGAGACGCTGAATTATATCTCCGGAAATTTTCGGATCTTCCAATACGCGGACGGCCACCGTTTCTCGACCGACGACGTGCTGACGGCGTGGTACGCGACACAATGGGCGCCGCGCGTCGATCGGGCTGCGGACCTCGGCTCGGGGATCGGCTCGGTGGCGCTGGTCGTGGCCTGGCGGCTGACGGGGGCGACGATCGTGACCGTCGAGGCGCAGGCGATGTCGGTCCGCCTGGCCCGGAAGAGCGTCCGCTACAACGGCCTCGGCGGCCGCGTCGACGTGCGCGAGGGCGATCTGCGCGACGAGTCGATCTTCGCCGCCGACGCGCCGTTCGACCTCGTCACCGGCTCGCCGCCGTACTTCCCGCCCGGCACCGCCGTCGAGGCCGCGCATCCGCAGGCCGTGCCGGCGCGGATCGAAGTGCGCGGGGGCGTCGCCGACTACGCGCGCACCGCCGCGCGCATCCTCGCGCCGGGAGGATTCTTCGCCTTCTGCTTTCCGTTCGCGCAGCGCGAGCGTGCCGAGAGTGCGCTGCGGGAGAACGATCTCCTCCTGCTGCGGCGGCGCGACGTTGTCTTCAAGGAGGGAGAGACGCCGATGATCTCGCTCTTCGCCGCGGCGCGCGCGGCCGACCTCCCGCCCGGGCGCACGACGTTCGTCGAGCCGCCGCTGATGATTCGCCGCGCCGATGGCGCCATGGACCCGGAGTACGCGATGGTGCGTTTGAGCTTCGGCTTCCCGCCTGGGGACGTGCCCGCTTAGGTGCCCGGCACGGAAATCACGCCGCCGTCCGCGGCCACGACGAGCAGGAGCGGCAGCAGCGCGATGAGAAGTAACGTCATTTGGACAATCCTCCGAGAGAGGGTGTCGCGAACGGGGAAAGCATTAGGGCTGGGACGGAGCGCCCCTCACCCCGTCCCTCTCCCCGCACGCGGGGAGAGGGTGGCGCGCAGCGCCGGGTGAGGGGCGCCTACGGCTGCGGGTCGAACGGCCGGTCGGCATTCTCCGGGCCGCCGGCGAGGTAGGCGCGCACCTGCTCGACGAGGCCGCGGTCGGCGCGGCCGCTGGCGACGGCTTCACGCAGGTAGGCGAGGGCGGTGAGGCTGTTGCCGGTCATGCCGGCGGCGACGAAGCTCTCCACGAGGCCGGCACAGAGCCGGGCCACCTCGGAGGTTTCGCCGGTGGCCAGCAAGGCGTCGACGACGTCGAGCGTCACCTGCGCGGCCTCGTTGGTCAGGCCGAGGGCCTCGAACTCGCGCTTCGCTTCGCGCAGGCGGTCGACGCCCGCGGCCACCTTGCCGGCGCTCACCATCAGCCGTCCGAGGCTCCAGCGCGTGCGGATCGTCTCGGTCTCGAAGCCGAGGGCCTCGTAGAGCGACAGGGCCTGGGCGAAATATCCGCACGCGTCCGAGCGGCGCTGCAGGCCGAGGTAGCAGTTGGCGACGTTGCCATAGAGGCGGGCGATCGTGGCGGCGTCGCCGAGCGCTTTCGCCGGTCCGACCAGCGACAGGAAGAGCTCGAGCCCCTCGGCGAATCGATTGCGGTGGAAGAGCACGCCCCCCTCGACGATCTTGGCGTGGATGAAGCGCTCGTCCTCGCCGAACTGCCGGAAGACGCGCGCGGCGCGGCGGGCCAGGTGCGTGGCCTCGTCGAGCCGCTCGGTCTCGAAGAAGATCACGCTGCGCAGGTACTGCACGAGAGCGAGCGAGAAGATGGCCACGGGCGTGCGCGCGTAGGCGATCTCGGCGATGTCGAGGGCGTCGAGGGCCTCGGCGAAGCGGCCGAGGTAGCGCAAGGCGTTGGCGCGCTCGAGCCACGCCCCGCCGCGCAGGTCGGCGATCATCGTGGCCGGGTAGCGCTCCCGCGGCAGCCGGTCGCACAGCGCCACCGCCGCGTCGGCGAGCGTGAGCGCATGCATCGGCTGTTTCTCCCGCAAGGCCCGCGATTGCGTGCAGAGGAAGCGCACCGCGCCGGCGTTGTGCAGCTCCGCGCGCTGCAGGAGCCTGGCCCGCCGGAACGTGATCGGGCTCTCGACAATGCGGGCCAGCCGCTGCGCCGCCAGCTCCTCCTCGCGGGCCAGCGCCGCGGCGATGGAGCTGATCGACTCCGTTGCCTCGCGCTTGCTGCTCAAGGCGTCGGCGGCGTTCCACATCTCGCCCGATTGCAGCGCCGCCTCGAGCTCTTGCAATTCGTCGAGCATCTCCCGGCAGCTCCGGCACGCGGCGAGGTGGCGCTCCAGCGCTTCGCGCTCCGCGAAGGCCTCGGGAGCCTCGAGGTAATCGGCGAGCGTCGCCTCGTCGTAATGCTCGTTCAACGGTTCTCCCTTGCGAGCCTCCGATAGATCTGACGTAGCCGCCGCCGGCATTCGTGAAGGACCTGCGCGGCGTACCCCGGCGTCGTGCCGAGGAACACGGCCAGCTCGGCGATGGAGTAGCCGTCGAGGTAGTACATACGGAGCACGCGCCGGCAGCGTTCGCGCAGGTGGCTCAGAGCCAGGGCCACGGTGAGCTTGGCGACGAGCCGGTCCTCGGCGTCGAGCGAGCCGGGATCGATCGTCTCGTGCAGGTCGCGCGGCAACGGCTCCGTGCGCACCTCCCGTCGCCAATAGCCGCGGCTGGCATGGCAGACGGCGCCGATCAGCCATTTCTCGGCGTTGCGGATGTAATCGATGCGCAACAGGTAGGCGATGAAGACGTCGTTGACGAGCGCCTCGGCGTCCTCGGGCGGCACACGAAACTTCTTCTCCGCAATTTCACGGAGCTGAGCCGCCCATCGCTTGTAGTCTGTCTCGACAGTGATGTCGGAAGTATAGTGACGCCCGAAGAGGAGGATGGAAATGCCGATTGTCCAGACCATCGCCGACGAGGTGCAGCGCGAGGCTGCCACGACCCAGCGCATCCTGGAGCGCGTCCCGCAGGACAACCTCGATTGGCGCCCCCACGCGAAGTCGAAGTCCATCGGCGACCTCGCGTACCACATCGCCGCCTTGCCGGGGCTCGGCATCATGGTGCTGAAGACCGACGAGCTCGACCCGCGCACGCGCCCGCCCGTGCCGCGCGATCTCCCGCCGGCCGGCCTGTTCCGCCGCAACGTCGACGAATTTCTTTCCGTCATCGGACCGATGGACAACAACCAAATGATGCAACTGTTCACCTTTCGATTCGGTGACAAGGTGATCGCCGAGGCGCCGAAGGCGGGGATGCTCCGCAACCTGCTGCTGAATCACACCTATCACCACCGCGGCCAGCTCTCGGTCTATCTGCGCCTGCTCGACATTCCCGTGCCCTCGGTCTACGGCCCGACCGCGGACGAGTCGATCTGACGGATGGCCACGAAAGAGATCAGCGACGAGGCCGTCAAACGCGCCACCGGCCGCGATTGGGCGGAGTGGCTGAACGTGCTCGACAAGGCGGGCGCGAAGACGAAGTCGCACCGCGAGATCGCGGCGATGGTGAGCGAGAAATTCGGCGCGCCGCCGTGGTGGAGTCAGATGGTGACGGTGCACTACGAGCGCCAGCGCGGACTCCGCGAGGTGCACCAGACCAAGGCGGGCTACCAGGGCAGCGTGTCGAAGACCTTCGAGATGCCGGTCGAGAAATTGTTCGAGAAGTTCCGCCGCGCCGCGAAAAAGGCCAAGTACACGGAGCGCAAAGCGACGGCGCCGAAGTCGCTGCGCCTCAACGCGCCCGACGAGACGAGCGTGGAGGTCGGCTTCTCCGCGAAAGGCGAGAACAAGTCCTCCGTGGCCGTGCAGCACTCGAAGCTGACGTCGCAGAAAGACGTGGCCAAGCGAAAGGCGTACTGGCGGGACGTGCTCGACTCGCTGGCGTGACGCTCAGAACATCCCGTTCTCGTTCGGCGAGTTTTCCGGCACCGGCTCGGCGATGTCCCACAGCTCGACGATGCGGCCGCCGGCGAAGCGGAAAATGTGCACGAGCGCGTAGCCGCGATCGTCGCCCGTCATCCGGACCGACGAGTGCACGGCCACGAGGTCGCCCTCGGCGATGGCCCGCTGCACTTGCAGGACTTTGTTCGGATGGGTCGCGGCGTCCGCCTCCATCGCCGCGCGGAGCGACGCGGCATCGCCGCGGAAGTGCGGGTTGTGGTGCTTGAAATCGGACCCGACGTAGTTCTCGTACGCCTCGGCGACGCGGCCGGACGCGGCCATCCGCAGGAATTCAACGGCGATCTCTTTGCTCATGACGTCGATCCCAAAGCAGCCCCAGCGCCGCGAAGATCGCCCACCACAGGCCGACCGTGACGACGATGCCGACCGCGTTCGGCGCGTGCAGCAGCGACTTCACGAAGAAGCCGGGCGCGAAGACGGTGTGAGGCTTCACGCCGAACAGCAAGAGCGAGGCCACGAAAACGACCGCGCCGATCGGGGCGAGAACGAAGAGAAAAATCGCGCGGCCGAGCACGCAGATACTATATCGGCATGCGCCTCATCGCAGGAGACATCGGCGGCACGAAGACGTTGCTGCAGCTCGTCGAGATCGAAGGACCGAGTCAGAACATCGTCGCCGAGCGCCGCTTCGCCAGCGGCGACTACGCCACGTTCGACGACCTGCTGCGCGAGTTCGTCGGGGCGTCGGCGGAGTCGATCGACGCGGCCTGCTTCGCCGTGGCCGGCCCGGTGATCGAGAACCGCGCCGAGGTCACGAATCTGAAGTGGCTGATGGAGACGGCCGCGCTGCAGCGCGCCTTTTCGATCCCGCGCGTGGCCCTGATCAACGACTTCTTCGCCGTCGCCCTCGGCGTGCCCTTCCTCGCCGGCGCCGACATGGTCACGCTCAACGCCGGCACCCCGCACGCCACCGCGCCGATCGCCATCCTCGGCGCCGGCACCGGCCTCGGCGAAGCGATGCTCTTCTGGACCGGCACGCGCTGGGAAGTCGTCCCCTCCGAGGGCGGCCACGCCGACTTCGGCCCGCAGGACGAGCAGCAGGCGCGCCTCTTCCTCGCCCTGCATGAGAAGTACGGTCACGTGAGCTGGGAGCGCGTCGCCTCCGGCATGGGCCTCGTCAACATCTACGAGTTCCTCGGCGGCCGCGACGCCGACGGCGCGAAGATCGCCGAGCTCGCCCGCGACGGCGACGCGCTGGCGCTGCAGACCTTCGCCGTCTTCGTCGACATCTACGGCGCCGAGGCCGGCAACATGGCCCTGCGCGCGCTCTCGCGCGGCGGCGTCTACCTCGCCGGCGGCATCGCCGCGAAGAATGTCCGACATTTCACCGACGGCCGCTTCATGGCCGCCTTCCTCCGCAAGGGCCGCTTCCGCGACGTCATGGAAGCGATGCCGGTACGCCTGATCACGAACGAGCGCGTCGGCCTCCTCGGCGCGGTGGAGATGGCCCGCCGCATCGCCCTCGAGGCCCGCGCCTAGCGATGGGCCTCAGCGTTGGCATCGTCGGCCTTCCCAACGTCGGCAAGTCGACGATCTTCAACGCCCTCACCGCCGCGGGGGCGCAGAGCGCGAACTATCCGTTCTGTACGATCGAGCCGAACGTCGGGATCGTTCCGGTCGTCGACCGGCGCCTCGACGACGTGGCCCGCCTCGCCGGAAGTCGCGAGACGATCTACACCGACCTGAAGATCGTCGACATCGCCGGCCTCGTGCGCGGGGCGTCGAAAGGGGAGGGGCTCGGCAACCAGTTCCTCGCCAACATCCGCGAGACCGACGCCATCCTCCACGTCGTGCGCGCCTTCGAGGACGCGAACGTCGTGCACGTCGAGCAGACGGTCGATCCGGCGCGCGACATCGAGATCATCGAGACGGAGCTGCTCCTCGCCGACCTCGACGCGCTGAACAAGCGCATCGACCGCGCCGGACGTTTGGCGAAGGTCGGGCAGAAGGAGGCCCAGCCGCAGCTCGACGCGTGCACGAAGGCGGCCGCGGCGATCGACGCCGGCACGCCGCTGCGCGCGTTCGCCTTCAGCAACGAGGAGCGCGCCCTCCTCGCCGAGCTGAACCTGCTGACGATGAAGCCGGTGCTCTTCGTCGCGAACGTCGCGGAGTCGGACCTCCACGGCGAGAGCGCCTACGTCGCGACGATCCGCAAGTTCGGTGACACGGTCGTGATCTGCGGCGAGCTCGAGGCCCAGATCGCCCAGCTGCCGCCCGAGGAGCGCGCCGATTTCCTGCACGAGATGGGGCTGCCGGAGCCCGGCCTCGACGTGCTCGTCCGCGCTGCGTACAAGTTGCTCGACCTGGAGACGTTCTTCACGGCCGGCCCGAAGGAGGCGCACGCCTGGACGATCCACCGCGGCGCGCGCGCCCCCGAGGCCGCCGGGAAGGTGCACAGCGACATGGAGCGCGGCTTCATCCGCGCGGAGACGATCGCCTACGACGACTACGTCGCCGGCGAAGGCGAGCAGGGCGCCCGCGCCGCCGGGAAGATGCGCAGCGAGGGAAGGGACTACGTCGTGCAGGATGGAGACGTGATGCTGTTTCGATTTAATGTGTAGTAACGAAAGAGTAACATTCGTCACTACTCACTAGAGTCCAGTCGTCCTGAGTGCCGCGATGAATCTGAACGGCAAGCGTTATGGTCACATCCGCGTGGACCGCATCCTCGGCCAAGGCGGCATGGGGAACGTCTACGAGGGCTACGACGAGAGGCTGGCACGCCGCGTCGCCCTCAAGGTCCTGAATCGCGAGGGCCAGGTCAACGAGGAAGCGCGCGCCCGCCTGATCCGCGAGGCCCGCACGCTCTCCAAGCTCGACCACCCGAACATCTGCCGCATCTTCGACTTCATCGACGACGGCGAATGCGACGTGCTCGTGCTCGAGCTGATCGACGGCCGGACGCTCCAGCAGGCCATGAACGGCGGCCTCTCCTCCGCGGAAAAGCTGCGCATCGCCAACGACGTCGCCTCCGTGCTCGTCGCCGCGCACCGCGCCGGCATCATCCACCGCGACCTCAAGCCGGAGAACGTGATGCTGACGAAGGCGGGCGAGGTGAAGGTGCTCGACTTCGGCCTGGCGCGCTGGCTGAAGCGACGGTCGATGTCGGGCCAAAGCTATCCCGCGATTCCCGAGGCCGACATCGGTCCGTCCCTTCCGATCGTCGATGCCGATCCCGACACGACCGCGCTCTTCGTCGCTCCGCGCCCAATCGGCGACACCGTGGCCGCGAACGCGACCGCGGTCGGGGTCACGGTCGGCACGCCGCTGTTCATGAGCCCCGAGCAGGCCCGCGGCGAGTTGCTGACGACGGCCAGCGACGTCTATTCGTTCGGCCTGATGCTCCAGGCGATGTTTACCGGCGCCGAGCCGTATCCCTCCGGCCTCCATGCCCGCGAGGTCATGCTCCGGGCCTCCCTCGGCAATTCGCTCCCCGTCACCGGGGTCCGCCGCGACGTCGCCGCCCTGATCAAATCGATGAAGGCCCTCGCCCCCTCCGACCGCCCAACCGCGGCCAGCGCCCTGCGGCAGATCAAACGGATCATCGACACCCCGAAGCGCATTGCCGAGCGCGCCGCCGCGGCCGCCGTGCTCGTGTTCATGATCCTGGCGGGATGGAAGTACACGACGGACTTGCAGCGGGAGAGAACGATGGCCCGGCAGGCCGAGGCGGAGGCGAAGCAGCGCCGCGAGCAGGCGGACTCGCTCATCAAGTTCATGCTGGGCGATCTCCGGACCAAGCTGGAGCCGGTGGGGCGCCTCGACGTCCTCGACGCGGCCGCCGAGCGGTCCCTCAAGTACATGTCGTCGCTCAACACGGCGCACATGAGTCCGCAGGAGATCGTTCGAAACTCCAAGGCGCTCAACCAGCTCGGCGACGTGCGCATGGCCCAGGGCAACCTTGCCGCCGCCCTCAGTGTTTTCAATCAGTCGTTGTCGTTGGCAAACGTGGCGGCCGCGCGCGATCCCAAGGATCCCGAGGTGGCGCTGAGCCCCGGCACGGCGCATTACTGGGTGGGCAACGCCCTGCAGGCGAAAGGCGACTTACCGAACGCGCTCATCCACATGCGGGAGTATCGCCGGATCGCCGAGGAGTTGGCGAAGCGATATCCGGCCAGCGACGAATACCAGCTCGAGCGCATCTACGCCCATAGCAGCATCGGCTCGATCCTGGAACGGCAGGGCAACATCGCCGGCGCGCTCGAAGAGTACCGGATGGGACTCGATGTCCGGAACGCGAGCGTGGCAGCGCATCCCTCCGACACAAAGCGCCGGCTCGATCTTGCCGTCGGTTTGAACAAGACCGGATACGCGCTGGAACGCCTCGGACGGCTCAGCGAGGCCCGCGGCTATTACGAGCAGGAATTCACGACGTTGACGTCGCTCGTCAATCAGGATCCGACAAACACGGTTTGGACCGAGAGGCTGGCCACCAACCGCACCTACATGGGAGGGATTCTGGAGATGCTCGGCGACGACGCCGCGGCAATTCAGCAGCGCGATGCCTCGGTGAAGTTGTATCGCGGCCTGGTCGCTCACGACGCCACGAATGCGAACTGGCAGCAAAACCTCGCCGTCTCACTCTTGCGTCACGCGAATATCCTTCGACGCAGAGGCTCGAACGCCGCGGCGCTGAAGGAGCTCGGCGAAGCGGAGGGCCTGGTCAAAGAGCTCGTCGCCAAAGACCCGACACAGTCGAATCGGCGCCCGTATCTCGGCGCGATCGACATCGGCTACGCCGTTGCTCTCCTTTCGTCCCGGAATGTGACGGCCGCCCGCGACAAGGCCCGCGAAGCCGTCGCGTCGCTGGAGCCGACGCGGAGCGGAAAACCGCCTGCGCGTCGGGCGCTTGCGGAAGCGTATATCGTGCTCGGCGACGCCGAGGCCGCTGCGGGCGATCACGCCGCTGCCGTGAAGGCGTGGCAGGCTGGCTACGATCTGTTGCAGCCCATCTCGGCATCGACGGAGCCGCGTCAACTGGCCACCGCGACGGCGGCCTTGATCCACCTCGGCCGCAACGGCGACGTGCAGCCGCTGGTGAGCCATCTTCACGAAATCGGCTTTCGGGAGGGTGATTTTGAGCGTCTCGTGCAACACCTTCAATAGGAGAAGGAGGCGTTATGGCCAATGTGAACATCTCCGTTCAAGACGGAAAGCCAACGATCAATCCGTGGAAAGTGAACATCGGGGGATCGAGTCGTGATTTGAAGATCATCTGGAGTCTCGCGGCCGGCGCCGAGGGATGGAAGTTCGCGACGACCCCGCCGGGCATCGTCTGCGAGAAGAGCCCGCCGCCGCCCCTCCAGGCCTGGGATGGGACGGCGCCGGCACCCGGTCCCGGGCCGAATCAGTACACGGCAACGGGTGCCAAAGTCAGTCTGCCGAAGACGTACAAGTACTCGATCCACGTCGTGAACGACGCCGGCAAGACGATCGACATCGATCCGGAGATCATGAACGACCCGGTGCCGTAGCCGAACGCCGGTAGGGGCGCACAGCGTGCGCCCCACGCAGCGGCTATTTCGATTTAATCTGTAGAGGACGGGCACAGGGGACAGCCACATGTCCCCCGTCCCCTGTGCCCTGTCCCCTGACATGTACTTCACACTGACCTCCGACGAAGGCCTGCCGATCCACGGCAATCTCGACGCGCAGCCGAATCCGCGGGCGCTGGCGGTGATCGTTCACGGCTTCAAGGGGTACAAGGACTGGGGTTTTTTCCCGTGGGTGGCGGAGGCACTCTGCAGCCATCACCTCGCGGTCTGCCGCTTCAACATGTCGCGCAGCGGCGTCGGCGAGAACTTCGATGCCTTCGACCGCCTCGACCTCTTCCGCGACGACACGTACTCGGTGCAGCTGGCCGACCTGCACGCGGTGGTGCGCTTCGCCCGCGACAAGGTCGACGCGCCGCTCTTCCTCCTCGGCCACTCCCGCGGCGGCGGCGTGGCCTTGCTGGCCGCGCCGGAGATCGAAGACCTCTGCGGCGTCGTGACGTGGAACGCCATCGCCACCGCGGACCGCTGGGACGACGGCGCGAAGGCGGAGTGGCGGCGCAGCGGCCAGATGAACATCGTCAATGCCCGGACGAAGCAGCTCATGCCGATGTCGACGCGCATCCTCGACGACTACGAAGCCAACCGCGAGCGCCTCGACATCCTCGCCGCCGCCGCCCGCGTCGAGGCCCCGCTCCTGGTCGTGCACGGCGGCAAGGACGAGAGCGTGCCCTCGGAGGAGTCGGAGCGCATCGCCGCCCGCGCCCGCGACGCCTCACGCGTGCGCATCGAGACGGCCACGCACACGTTCAACGCCATTCATCCGCTGGTGCACGTGCCGCGCGAGCTGAGCCTCGCCGCGGAGGTGACGGCGCACTTCATCGGCGTGTACGCGTAGTCAGCCGTGGTCTACTCGTTTTTCTCCCCGTTTCCGGCGAGGTGCTTCCCCCGATTCCCCGGCAGGTCCGCGTGCTGGCGCACGCCGCCGCGCCGGCGGCGCCGGCGCTTCGAGGACGTCGCTTCGCCCGGCGCCTCCGCAGGCGCTTCGGCGGCGGGCGGAGGCGCTGCCGGCTCCGCCGTCTGGATCCCGCGGTTCTGTAGCTTGTCCTCGTCGACGAGCCACACCCACTGCGTCGACGGCGTGGGCGGCTGGGCGGGCCGTTCCCGGCGCGGCTGCTGCTGTTGCTCGCGCTGCGGGCGCTGCTCGCGCGGGCGGGCGGGGGCGGCGGGTGCTTCGAGGCGGCGGAGGCGGATCAGCACCTCCTCGCTGAGGCGGCGGTTCACGGAAATGAGATCGGCAACCAGGCCGACGAGGAGCGTCTGGAAGCCTGCGATCAGCAGGATCGCAGCGAGGATCAGCGACTGAATGTGGCCGGCGCGGTCGCCCTCGGCGAAGTGCCAGAGGAAGCGCACGCCGAGAATCGCGCCGAGGGCCAGCAACGTCAGGCCGATGGCGAAGAACGTCTTCAGTGGTTTGTACAAGGTGTAAATCCGGAAGATGGTGGAGGCGGACTTCCTGAGATACATCCCCACGCCGCGGTAGAGCCGCGACGGCCGCGTCGTGGCGTTCGTGCGCACCGGCACGGACTGCACGCCGAGGTTGCGCGCGCCCGACTGGATGATCGTCTCCAGCGTGTACGTGAAGGGGTTGAACACGTTGATCTGCATGGCCGCCTCGCGCGAAAAGGCGCGGAAGCCGCTGGTGACGTCGCCGACGCGCAGCCCCGAGGCCAGGCCGACCGTCCACGAGCCGAGCCGCTGCAGCGAGCGCTTCAGCGGCGACATGTGCGGGGACTTGGCCACCTCGCGGTCGCCGATCACGACCTCGGCGGTGCCGGCCACGATCGGCGCGATCAGCTTGCCGATGTCGGCCGCGACGTACTGGTTGTCGGCGTCGGTGTTGACGATGATGTCCGCGCCGAGGCGCAGCGAGGCGTCGATGCCGGCCCGGAACGCGGCCGAGAGTCCGCGATGCGTCTTCAGCGCCACCACGTGATTCGCGCCGGCCTTGCGCGCGGCCTCGGCGGTCTTGTCGCTGCTGCCGTCGTCGACGACGAGCGTCTCGATCGACGTCACGCCGTCGAGCTTCTTCGGAATCTCGCGCAGCGTCTGCGCGATCGTCGCTTCTTCGTTGTAGGCAGGGATTTGAACGATAAGCTTCATCTGGTGAAAGTCTCGGTCATCATGCCGGTCGAGCGCCTCGGCGGTCACGCGGAGCGCGCCATCGACTCGGTGCTCCGTCAGCAGGCGCCCTTCGAATTCGAGCTGATCGCCGTTTCCGCGGCGCCGCTGCCTCTGCCGCCCGAGACCGGCGTGCGTAACGTCGTCGAGCCGAATCGTAATCCCGCAACTCGAAGAAATCGAGCGGTTTCCGCTGCCAGCGGCGAGATCCTGGCCTTCATCGACGACGACGCTGTCGCCGACCTCTGCTGGCTCGCCACCGCCTGCGCCTACCTCGACGCCCATCCGGACGTGCTCGCCCTCGGCGGCCCCGATCCCGCGCCGGCCGACTCGACGAGCGCCGAGCTCTTCTCCGACACCCTTCTGGCCACGCGCTGGATCGGCAGCGGCGTCCTCGCCCACGAAGACCGCGACGGCGTCTTCGCCATCGAGCATCCCAGCGACATCGCCCTCGTCAACCTCTTCGTCCGCCGCGACGTCTTCGACGGCTTCGACGAGTCCATCGGCTACATCGGCGAAGACACCGCCCTCGTCGACCGCCTCATGACCCGCGGCCGCGTCGTCTATCACTCCGGCGTCCGCGTCTGCCATCGCCGCCGGGCCTTTCCCGGCGAGTACCTCCGGCAGCGCTGGCGCTATCGCGTGAAAACCGGACAGCTGATGATGCAGCCGTCCTATCGCGCAAATCCGAAGATCAAGGTCTTCTTCGCCGGCGCGGCGCTGATGTTCCTCTTCTTCCCGATCCTGGCCGTGCCGTACTACGTCGCCACGCTGATCCTCGGCGCGAGCGCGACGCGGCTGCCGCGGCGTTTCTGGCCGCTGATCCCCTTCGCCTTCGCCGCGCATCACGTTACCTATTTCGTTGCCATCATCTGGGGCGCTGTGGCCGCGCGATTGCATGGCCGACGGCGATGATGGTCAAAGAGCTCGACACGACGCTGACGCTGCAGGGGTCGCATGCGCAGACGTTCCGCGAAATGGAAGACTTCGCGGACCACGTCGAGAATCGTCCGCTCGACAAGCTCCTCGGCGATCTGAACGGACTGGTGCGCCTCCCTGACACGAAGTTCGAGCTGGCCCGCCTGGTGATGCGCCGGCGCCTGCGCGAGCTGGCCGAGGTCGAGCGCGAGCAGCTGCGCCTCTTCGCCGAGGAGGTCGCCGCCGGCGCCGACGCCGAGGCGGCCGAGCGCATCCGCAGCGTCTTCGTGCAGCGGACTCGGGCCTGAGCGCGAATACCGCGCGCTCGTGTACAGTTCATGTAGGGCGGGCTTAAGCCCGCCCCCACATTCATGAAGTTCACCGACAAACTGCAGTACCTGCGCTACCTCGTCGACAAGCGCGGCATGAAGCCCGTCTACATGATTCTCGGGCTGACCTACGACTGCAATTCCTTCTGCCGGACTTGCTTCAACTGGGAACAGCTCCGCAAGAACAAGGAGCACGAGCTGTCGTTCGAGGAGATCCAAAAGACGTTCGCGTCGCTCGACGATTTGCTCTTCGTGGTCATGAGCGGCGGCGAGCCGTTCCTTCGCCGCGATCTCCCGGACGTCTGCGCCATGCTGTCGTCGCAGAATCACGTGAAGCAGATCACCATCCCCACAGGCGCGATCGCCAGCGACCTCATCGCCCGCGCCACGGAGACGACGCTGCAGCGCTGCCCGTCGACGCAGATCGTCGTCAACCTCTCCATCGATCACGTCGGCGAGAAGCACGACTGGATCCGCGGCGTGCCCGGCAATTACGAAAAAGCGAAGAAGACGTACGCGCTGCTGATGCCGCTGCGCGACCGCTATCCGAACCTGACGGTGAACGTGCACACGTGCTTGTGCACGTACAACGCCGATGATCTCGACGAGCTCTTCGCCGGCGTCCGCCGGGACTTCTCCGACGTCTCGTTCCACTCCTTCGAGATGCTGCGCGGCGATCAGCCGGACAAGTCGATCCAGCCGATCACGACGCAGCGCTACCGCGAGCTGCTGCCGAAGCTCGAGACGTACTGGAACAGCTACGCGCACTACGACAGCTTCCTCAAGTTCGTGAAGATCTACACGCGGCGCATGGAGCTGGCCGTGCTCGAGCAGGAGACGCAGGTGCGCCCGTGCCACGCCGGGCTGATCTCCGGCGTGCTCGACGCGCGCGGCGAGGTGCGCATGTGCGAGCTGCGCGAGGCGGTCGGCAACGTGCGCGACACCGGCTACGACTTCGCCAAGCTCTGGTTCAGCGAGGACGCCGACCGGCAGCGCGCCTCGATCCGGGCCAAGGAGTGCCACTGCACGCATTCCTGCTTCATGTCGTCGTCGCTGGTCTTCGACTGGCGGACGTGGGGCGCCTACTTCGCCTCGACCGTGGTGAATTTCCTGTCGGCGGCATGACGCGGGTCGCGGTCGTCGGGCCCGTTTTTCCATTCCGCGCCGGCATCGCCTACTGCACGACGCGCCTGGCCGAGGAGCTCGGCGCGGACGTGATCTCGTTCAAGCGCCAATATCCGAAATGGTTTTATCCGGGCGGCGAGGACGTCGATCCGACGCTGCCGCGCACGAAGGCCGACTTCATCCTCGACGTGCTGAATCCGCTGACGTGGCTCCGCGCCGCGCGGCGCCTGCGCGCGTACGACGCGGTGATTTTCGTCTGGTGGATCTGGGTGTGGGCGCTGCCGTATCGGGTGATGATCGCGCTGCTGCGCCGGCACACGCGCGTGATCCTGCAGTGCCACAACATCGGCGACAAGGAGCCGGCGGCGTGGAAGCGCGCGCTGTCGAACCTCGTGCTGCGCCGCGGCCACGTGCTCGTCGTGCACGCGCGCAGCGAGGCCGCCGAGGCGTGGCTGCGCTCGCGCGGCCGGCGGGTGGTGCAGACGTTCCTGCCGGTGCACGAGCTCGGCGGAGCGATGCCGCCCCGCGACGACGCGAAGCGCCGCCTCGGCGTCGAAGGGCGCGACGTGGCGTTATTTTTCGGACACGTGCGCCCGTTCAAGGGTCTCGACCTGGCCATGCGCGCCTGGGCGCAGCTGGCCAGCGATCCGGTGCTCTTCGTCGCCGGCGAGCTGTGGTGGCAATCGGCCGAAGAATTGCGGCGCATGGCCGCGGGCATCGACGTCCGCTTCGATTTCCGCTTCATCCCCGACGCGGAGATCGCCACGTACTTCGCCGCCGCCGACGTCGTGCTGGCGCCGTATCGCATCGAGGCCCAGAGCGGCGTGGCGCTGACGGCGTTCCACTTCGGCCGCCCCGTGATCGCCAGCGACGCCGGCGGGCTGCCCGAGATCGTCGACGGACGGAACGGGATCGTCTTCCCGTCCGAGGACGTGGGCGCGCTCGCGCGCGCCGTCGACGAGTTCTTCACGTCGCGCGACCGCGCCGCGATGGAGCGCGCCGCGCTGGCTTCGGCCGCGCGATACTCGTGGCAGGAATACGGGCGCCTCTTCGCCCGCTTGGTGGAGGCCGGATGAATCCCCGCCGGATCAAGGTCGGCCTCGAGCTGACGTCGAAGTGCAACCTGCGCTGCGGCATGTGCCCGCTGCCGGTGCTGCGCCGTCCGTACGAGGACATGGCCTGGCCGCTCGTCGAGAAGGCCGAGCGCGAGCTCCACGGCAACGGCTTCCGCCTGAAGTGGCTGCACGAGATGGGGGAGCCGCTGCTCTACTCGCGCCTCGACGACGCCATTCGCCTCTTCCCCGAGGCCAGCGTGTCGACGAACGGCCTCGTGCTGACCGAGGAGGTCGGGGCGAAGCTGCTGGCGTCGCCGCTGAAGCGGCTGCGCATCTGCGTCGACTCGGTGAACCCGCAGGTCTACCCGCAGCTGCGCACCGGCGGCGACTTCGATCGCCTGGTCGAGCTGACGCGCAAGTTCCTCGCCCAGGCGCACGGCCACGCGATCCGCATCGAGATCCAGAAGATGCGCTCGCGCCTGACGCTCGACGAGACGGTCGACGACTTCCGCAAGCTCTTCGACTTGAAGACGTATCGCAACGCGCGCGTGATCGAGAAAACCTGCGAAGCTCTCGACGTGAACGAGGAGACGGACCTGCACGGAAAGTTCTACGGCTGCGTGCAGGGCGCGTTCTTCACGTGGGTGGTGATCTTCGCCGACGGCCGCGTCACGCATTGCTGCTACGACGCGCACGGCGAGCAGATCCTCGGCGACCTGAAGACGCAGTCGCTGCAGGAAATCCTCGCGGGCGAGCGGATGAAGGAGATGCAGGCCGCCTTCGACCGCCGCGACTTCACGAGCCTCCCGCGCTGCGCCGAGTGCTTCAAGCACGGCGGCGAGTCGCACGCGTTCAACGACGTGCTCACAGGCGTGCAGAATCTGCCGGGGGCGGCGAAGGACCTCGTGCGGAAGGTGCTGGACGTGCGGTACAGGACGTAGTGCTCCTCTTCAACCTCCTCCTCGGCATCCTCCCCGCGCTGATCCTCGGCGCGAGCTGGGCGGCGGGCATCGCCGACGACCGCCAGCATCGCCTCATGTTCCTCCTCGTCTTCGGCCTCTGGGCGCTCACCCTCTCCATGTGGAACTGGATGCGCTCGGCGCACCTCTTCTGGATCGCCGGGTGGGCGGTCGTGGGGGTGCTCGTGCTGGGCGGGCGGGCGGTGGCGGCGCGGCGCGCTACCTGAAGCTCATCGGGATGTCGTCCATCGTCAGCACGCCCGGCCTCGCGCTGATCACGCGCGGGATGGCGTTGACGACCATCGCCGCCGTGGCCCGGTCGCCGTGGACGCCGCCTTTGATCTCCATCTCCACGTCGGGCGTACCGCGCACGATGACGCGATCCGCGGCCACGTCCTCGGCTCCGACGTACATCCGCAGCTCCAGGCTGACGTTGATCTTTCCTCGGCCGAAGATCGTCTGATGGACGCCGGCGACCTGGCCCGGCGCTACCTTTAAATATTGCGTGACGATCTCGCGCGTGGCCACGATCGGCTCGATCGTCTCCTCGCTGACGTGCTCGAACTCCACGCCGAGGCCGTTGCCGACCATCATCAGCGACTCCCTGAGGCCCATGTGCTTGATCTTGCCGGCGTCGACGGCGGCGCGGAACTCCTCCGTCGTCATCCCCGCGCCGACCTTGCGCTGCAGCGGCTCGCGCCGCGTGGAGGCGTTCTGGATGCGCACGATCTCCACCGACTGGATGTCCTGGCAGACCGAGGTCACCGTCAGCGGCAGCTTGTCCATGACGAAGCCGGGATTCACGCCCGTGCCGAGGAGCGTGACGTTGTTCGCGCGGGCCACCTGCTGCAGCTCTTCGCGCAACGCGGCGTCGAGCGGGAAGGAGAGCTCCTCGCACGTGGAGACGACGTGGCAGCCCGCCTCGAGCAGCGCGCGCAGCTGCGGCGCGACCTCGCGCAGGCGCGAGCCGGTGGAGTGGCAGACGACATCGGGTCGTCCCTGAAGCGACGGCGTCACGGTCACGCCGGCGTTGCGGCCGAGGCCGATCACTTCGCCGACGTCCTTGCCGGCCTTGCCCGGATCGATGTCGACGGCGCCGACGAGGCGCACCCATTGTTTCTTGAGGAGGAGCCGGGCAATCTCGGCGCCGATGGGGCCGATTCCGTATTGCGCGACGGAGACGGGTTGCAGTGACGATGTCATGGCGGCGCGGATTGTACTTGGGAGCGCCGCCGTCCCGGCGGCTGGTCAGGACGCGTCTCGCGTCCGAGGCGGCGGGACGCCGCCGGGCCAGCCGGCGCGGACGCCGGCGCTCCCGAACAGCTGCCCCTCCTCCTCTTCCTCCTCGTTGAAGAAATTCGACACCCCGATGCCCGCCAGCCGATAGCGCGCCGCCTCCCCGAAAGCGAACTTCGTCAAGAGCTCCGTGCCGACGCGGGCCAGCTCCTCGGCGCTCGCTGGCGGAGCCTCGAGCGTCGTCCGCCGCGTGGCCGTCTTGAAGTCGCCGGTGCGCAGCTTCACCGTGATCGTCCGTCCGAGGAGCTTGCGCTCCGTCAATGCGTTGAAGAGCGACTCGGCCTCGTTGCGGATGTAGTCGGCCACCTCGGCCATGGTGATGTCGCTGCGGAACGTGTTCTCGCTCGAGTACGACTTCCGCTCCCGGTTCGGCTCGACCGGATTCTCGTCGATGCCGCGCGCCAGCTCCCACAGGCGCGTCCCCCATTTGCCGAAGCGCTCGACGAGCTGCTCCTGCGTGAAGCGCTGCAGGTCGCCGACCGTGGCCACGCCCATCTCCGTCATCACGGCCTCGGTGGCCTTGCCGACGCCGGGGATCTTCCGCACCGGCAGCGCGACGAGGAAGCGCTCGACCTGATGGGGGCGGATGACGAAGAGGCCGTCGGGCTTCTTCCAGTCCGAGGCGATCTTGGCGAGGAACTTGTTCGGCGCCACGCCGGCCGAGGCGGTTAGCTGCGTCTCCGCGCGGACCTCGGCGCGGATCGTCTCCGCGGTCTCCGTCGCGGTCGGAATCCCCGTCAGCTCGTGCGTGACGTCGAGGTAGGCCTCGTCGAGCGAGAGCGGCTCGACCAGCGGCGTGTGCCGCTCGAAGATGTCGCGGATCTGCCGCGACACGGTGCGGTATTTGTCGAAGTTGGGATGGATGAACTCCGCGTCGGGGCAGAGGCGCCGCGCGCGCGTGGCCGGCATCGCCGAGTGCACGCCGAATTTGCGGGCCTCGTACGACGCGGCGCAGACGACGCTGCGCTCGCCCGGCCAGCCGACGATCACCGGCTTGCCGCGCAGCTCCGGGCGGTCGCGCTGTTCGACGGATGCGTAGAATGCATCCATATCGATATGGATGATCTTTCTCATGGTCTAGCGACGCCTGCGTTCCTCGTCGACGCGAACATTGTCGAACGAAACTGCGCGCGCATGCGCCAGAAGGCGCAGCGCTCCGGCACGGCCTTCCGCCCGCACGTGAAGACGCACAAGACGATCGAGGGGGCGCGCCTGCAGCACGGCGGCGGATGGGGGCCGATCACGGTGTCGACGCTGGCGGAGGCGGAGCTGTTCGCCAAGCACGGCTTCCGCGACATCACGTACGCGGTGCCGATCGCGCCCGACAAGCTGCCGCGCGCGGCGGCGCTGGCGCAGCGCCTCGAGCGGCTGAACGTGCTGATCGACAGCGAGGCAGCGCTTCGCGCGATCGAGGAATTCCATCGTGCGCACGACACGACGTTCGACGTCTTTCTGAAGGTCGACTGCGGCTACCACCGCGCCGGCGTCGATCCCGCCGATCCCGACAGCGCGCGCCTGGCGATGGCCATCGCCGAGTCGCCCGCGGTGCATTTCCAGGGACTGCTGACACACGCCGGACATTCGTACCACGCCCGCGACCTCGAGGAGCTGCGGCGCATCGCCGCCGAGGAGGCGACGTGCCTGACGCGCTTCCGCGCTCTACTCGGTGAAGAGCTCGGCGAGGTGACGCGCAGCGTCGGATCGACGCCGACGCTCTCGGTCATCGACGACTTCAGCGGCGCCGACGAGGTCCGCCCCGGCAACTACGTCTTCTACGACGCGTTCCAGGCCGCGATCGGCGCGTGCACGATGGAGGACGTGGCGGTGTCGGTGCTGGCGACGGTGATCGGCTCGTACCCGGAGCGGCGGACGGCGATCGTCGACGCCGGTGCGCTCGCGCTCTCGAAGGACCTCGGCCCCGATCACCTCGACCCTCACTTCGGCTACGGCGTCGTCTGCGATCTCGCGCTGCAGCCGATCGCCGCGCGGCTCGTGGCGGTGTCGCAGGAACACGGAAAGATCGAGACGACGGCGCATCTGCCGGTCGGCGCGCGCCTGCGCATCGTGCCGAACCACTCCTGCCTCACCGCGGCGATGTACGACCAGTACCACGTGATCGAGGACGGGCGGGTGGTGGGCGGGTGGCGGCCGGCGCGGGGATGGTGAGGCTACACCGGCGGCCAGGTGGGAATGCCGAGGCGCTTGCGGACGAGGAGACGGTGGAGCAGCGCGGTGATCATGATGATCGCCGTGATCGTCCGCACGATGATCACGTCGTTACCGTTGATGGCTAGGACGCACGAGAGCGGAAGGAGGAATTCGCCGTACAACGGCATCCAGCGCTTCGGCGGCCGGTTCTGCCATTGACGCCACGGCATCTCCAGCAGATACATGATGGAGACGGCGAGCATTAGCCAGGCGAGGATTGCCATAATCAAAGGACGATGCATCGCTTCGGCTCCTGTCGCGGGGCGGCTCGCGCCGCCCCGCGATCATCTACGATGTTGCAAACCGGTGCCTCGCCATGAACCGGAGGATGGTTGCCGCGATGAAGGCGGTGATGACGAAGAC
>JBKOUP010000516.1:0-3565 GCA_046723495.1 Acidobacteriota bacterium | reverse complement strand
GGGCCACGCCGAACGCCGCGGAGACGCCGATGGCCGGCGCGCCGCGCACGACCATGTCCCGGATGGCGGCCGCGACTTCGTGCGCGTCATGGCAGGCGACGTAGGTCGTTTCGGTCGGGAGACGGCGCTGGTCGAGGAGGTCGAGGACGTCGCCGCGCCAGATGATGGGTTGTACGGACATAGCTCTTGGCTGTTGGCTCTTAGCTCTTAGGGCGCGTTATTGGCATCGTTCTCCTAAGAGCTAAGAGCCAATAGCTAAGAGCTTTCGCGTCGCTATACTAACCGCCACCCTGGAGGACCAATGACCAAAGTTGGAGTCAACGGATTCGGCCGCATCGGGCGCAACGTGCTTCGCGCGGCGCTCGCCGATGACCGCGGCGTCGAGTTCGTCGCCGTCAACGACCTCACCGATGCCGCCACGCTCGCCTACCTCCTCAAGTACGACTCCGTGCACGGCACGATCGCCAACAAAATCGAGCACGGCCCGAACGGCCTCACCGTCGACGGCCGCGAAGTCCGCGTCTTCTCCTCCCCCGACCCGGCCGAGATCCCCTGGGCCGACCTCGGCGTGGAGATCGTCGTCGAGTCGTCCGGCCGCTTCACCTCGAAGGAAAAAGCTTCGCGCCACCTCCGCGGCAGCGTCGAGCACGTCATCATCTCCGCCCCCTCCAAGGACGCCGACCTCACCGTCTGCATCGGCGTCAACGAGAACGCCATCGATCCCGGCCAGCACAAGATCATCTCCAACGCCTCCTGCACCACAAACTGCCTCGCCCCCGTCGCCAAGGTCCTGCACAAGGCCTTCGGCATCGAGATGGGGATCATGACCACGGTCCACTCCTACACGAACGACCAGGTCATCCTCGACCTCCCGCACAAGGACCTCCGCCGCGGCCGCGCCGCCGCGCTGTCGATGATCCCGACGACCACCGGCGCGGCGAAGGCCGTCGGCCTCGTGCTGCCGGAGCTGAAGGGGAAGTTCGACGGCATCTCCGTGCGCGTGCCGACGCCGAACGTGTCGCTGGTCGATCTCACCTTCCGCACGGAGAAGCCGACGAGCGCCGACGAGATCAACCGCGTGATCCGCGAGGCCTCGGAAGGCGAGCTGAAAGGGATCCTCGACTACTGCGACGACCAGCTCGTCTCGCACGACTTCAACCACAACGCCCACTCGTCGATCTTCGACACGACCTTCACCCGCTCCGTCGACAGCCACATGCACAAGATCCTGGCCTGGTATGACAACGAGTGGGGCTACTCGAACCGGATCCTCGACCTCATCGCCTACGTGGCCCGCGTGAAGAAGGAGTCGCTGCAGCACGCATGATCCGCATCCGCACGCTCGACAATCTGACGTTCCCCCGCGGCGCGCGCATCTTCTACCGCGTCGACTACAACGTGCCGCTGGAAGGGACGCGCATCACCGACACGACGCGCATCGACGAGACCATCCCCACGATCCGCCGCCTCCGCGAGGTTGGGGCCGCGCTGGTCATCGCCTCGCACCTCGGACGGCCGAAGGGCGAGCGCAAGGAGAAGTACTCGCTCGCGCCCGTACGCGCGCAGCTCGCCGCGACGCTCGGCGCGGACGTGCAGTGGGCCGACGATTGCGTCGGCGTCGATACCTCGTCGCTGAAAGCGGGCGACCTGATGCTCATCGAGAACCTCCGCTTCCACGCAGGCGAGGAGAAGAACGACCCCGCCTTCGCCGCGGAGCTGCGCAAGCTCGCCGACGTCTACGTCAACGACGCCTTCGGCGCCTGCCACCGGGCCCACGCATCGATCGACGCCCTGCCGCGCCTTTTCCCGCGCGAGAACGCCGCGGGCGGGCTGCTGCTCCAGCGCGAGCTCGAGTTCCTGCAGAAGGTGACGAGCGCGTCGGAGCGCCCCTTCGTCGCCCTCCTCGGCGGGGCGAAGATCGCCGGCAAGATCGAGCCGCTCGAAGCGCTCGTGAATCTCGCCGATACGGTGCTGATCGGCGGCGGGATGGCCAACACGTTCCTCGCCGCGCGCGGCGTGAACATGGGCGCATCGCTCGTCGACAACGATTCGATCGACGTCGCCAAGCGCATCGGCGACACGGTCGTGCTCCCGGCCGACCTCGTCGTCGCCGACGACCTCGACGCGCCGCGGAAGATCGAAACCGTCGACGCGGACAAGGGTCTCGCACCGGAGCAGAAGGCCTTCGACATCGGCCCGCGCACGATCGCGGCGTACGACGCCGAGCTGAAAAAGGCGCGCATGGTTTTCTGGAACGGGCCGATGGGGGTCTTCGAGAAGGAGCCCTTCGCGAAAGGCACGATGGCCATGGCGCGCTCCGTGGCCGAGGCCGACGCGACGACGGTCGTGGGCGGCGGCGAGTCCGTCGAAGCCGTGAAGGCGTCCGGCTACGCCGACCGCATCACGCATATTTCGACGGGCGGCGGGGCGTCGCTGGAGTTCATCTCGGGGGCCGCGCTGCCCGGCGTGGAGGTCCTCCGCATTTGAAGGAAATCGAAATCAAGTTCGCCCTGCGCGACCGCCACGAGCTCGTGCGCAAGCTGCACGAGATCGGCGGCCAGCGCCTCTACCCGGAGACGTTCGAGGACAACATCGTCCTCGACCGCCGCGGCGAGCTGCGCACGAAGGGGGCGCTGCTTCGCGTGCGCAAGTTCGGGAAGTATTCGATCGTCACCTACAAGGGGCCGATGTCGATCGAAGGCGGCGTGAAGTCGCGCGAGGAGGTGCAGACGGGGGTGGAGAGCTTCGAGCTGGCCATCCAGCTCCTCGACTCGCTCGGCTACAAGCCGGTCTTCCGCTACCAGAAGTTCCGCGAGGTCTGGCACGTGCGGGACGCCGAGGTCGTCATCGACCGGACCCCGATCGGCGAGTACTTCGAGATCGAGGGGCCGCTCGAGCACATCCGCTCCCTCGCCGCGGAGCTGGGGATGGAGATGGAGCAGGCCATCCGCTCGACCTACGCGGACCTCTACCGGCAGACGCGGCGGACGCGCGCGGACCTGCCGAACGACATGGTGTTCTCGCCCGAACAGCTCTGATGCGCGCCATGATTCTCGCCGCGGGCCTCGGCACGCGCATGCGTCCCATCACCCACACCATGCCGAAGCTCCTCGTGCCGGTGTGCAACCGCCCGCTCGTCGGGTGGGCGGTGGAGACGTTCCTCCGCGCCGGCATCCGCGACCTCATCGTGAATCTCCATCACTTCCCCGAGGCTCTCGAGCGGTACCTCCTGGCGCACTACGACGCCGGCTTCCACTTCTCCTTCGAAGCGGAGATCCTCGGCAGCGGCGGCGGGATCAAGCGCGTGCAGCCGCTGCTCGAGGCGCAGGACGATTTCATCGCCGTCAACGGCGACACGATCCAGTTCCCCGACTACGCCGCGCTCCGGCGCGCCCGGCGCGAGCATGACGCGCTGGCGGCGATGCTGCTGCGGCATCCGCCGGCGGGCGATTACTACACGCCGGTGTTCGCGGCGAACGGCGAGATCACGGGGTTTGGGACGAGTGGCGGCCCACACCCCCGCCCCCAACCCCCGCGCGGGGGGGGGGTGGGCGGAGGCCGGGGG
>JBKOUP010000088.1:0-10740 GCA_046723495.1 Acidobacteriota bacterium | reverse complement strand
GTTGCAAACCGGTGCCTCGCCATGAACCGGAGGATGGTTGCCGCGATGAAGGCGGTGATGACGAAGACTTTGCCGGCGACGTGGAGCATGTCGTCAGTTTTCAGTGCCGTCAGCATTCCCGAAACGATCGCCACCGCCACCACGCCCTCACCGAATGCACTCGCGTACTTGGACGGCTTTTTGCGCCACAGGCGCCATGCACAATCCGCGAGGTAGGCGATGCTCAGCACCGCGGAGACAGCCAATGCCACGTTCGGATCGAACATTGTCCTAAGCCCAACCGATCGTGCCATCGTCATACGAAGGTGGGTCGCAAGTGTCCATCATGATGCCGATCTTTTCGCCGAGGTAGTACAGCGCGCCCCCGCAAACCAATGGATTGTCAGAGCCACAGCCGATGATCACGCCGGCGCACGCCATTTCCACGTCCAAGCCCGCTTGGGCGCAACTCGTAGCATGAGGTGTGATCACGCCGAAGCCCTTAAGACTCGCTGCGTGTGCCGCTGGAGACAGCGTGAGCTGCGGCAGGATTAGTCCGGCCATTCGGGCATCATGGCTCTGTTGAAGCAGCTGTACGTAACGCTCGATTCCGACGGCCGTCGCTTCCCGGGAGGCCCTGTTGGCGAGGATGACCGCAGATGCCGTCGTTCCGTCGGGCGCCGACGCAGTGAGGCGGTCAACCCGAACTCCGCCCTTGTTTGCCAGCGTTTCGCGCACGATTGTGTAGCCATCGCCGAAACGGATCGTGCGCCCATCGAAGGTCAAGTCCGCCGAGCCGTCGTTTGTCGTCACGATGGTGTGGAGCTGCCAATGGTTCCCAATTCTCAGGTCCTCGACATGCACGACGCCGGCGACGGCGCTTCCCGGCGGCGTCACCAGATCGAAGGACTCCATGATCTGCGGCGGGTCCGTCTGGGCTATCAGGACCGCCGGGCTTACGAGGGTCAACATCATGATTACCGCGATTCCTTTCATTCTACCTCTCATCACAGACTCCTTTGGGCGTCTCTTTCTTAAACGCCTTCGGGAGAGGTGTGATTAAGTCCAAACCAATCCTACCGGGTCAAACAATCAACAGTAACCGTCCACACCGGCCCATGTGGCGCGACCGTTGCTCCGCTTCATCGCATGGCAGAACCGAAAGAACCGCAGAGCTACGGCAGCCAGGGCGGGTGGGTGGAAGGGAAGGTCGACCAGGAAGTGAATCGGATCGAGGGACGGCCCAACTCGCGGCAGGGCGACTTCCGCGATCAGGGCGGCAAGCTCTCGCCCGAGCATATCGAGGAGAATCTTCAGCCGGGCGACGCCTGCGAGCTCGACGGCGACGTGCCGCCGCGCAACGTCAACCTCCAGCCCAGCGGGGCGAAGCGCGGCAGTTACTTCCGGAACCGCGACTACAAAGCCTGAACCGCAGCGTGATCCAGCTCACGAAATCAGCGGTAGAACCCGCTACCATTTCGTGACAGGTCCCTTTGCGTGCCCATTCACACGCTCTCCGCGGGTCTCGCGAGTGATGCGCTGGCACTCGCGACGCTCTTCACCAGCGTCGCCATTCTTCTGCTCGGCGGCGCTGTCGTCGCGCGCGGGCGAGGCTCGCTCCTCTCCAGCCTCTTCTTCCTCATGACCCTCGGCGCCAGCGGCTGGCTGGCCTTCGACGCCGCCACCTTCGTCGCCGCCGATGCCTCCCTCGCCCTGATCTTCTCCCGCGCCGCCCTCGCCTCGGCCGCCATCGTCCCGGCGGCGATCTTCCACTTCGCCGCCGTCTACACCAAGCGCGCGAGCCGGCTCGCCGGCGTCGTCGCCGCCTGCTGGCTCTTCTGCGCCGCCGTCGCCGTCGCCTCGCTTCTGTCGCCCTTCATCATCCCCGACGTCCGCCGCTACTCGTGGGGCTTCTACGGGCGCACGCCGGTCGGCGACCTCGCCTGGATCGCCGTCTTCGGCGGCATGCTCGCGGCCGCCATCAGCCTCATTGCCCGCGTCGTGCGCGAGGACGACCCCCTCACGCGCGCCGGCGCGCGGGCCATCATCGTCGCCTGCGTCGCCGGCATCTTTGCCGCCGTCAACCTCCTGCCGGCCTTCGGCGCCGGCGTCCCTCCGCTCGGCTTCATCGCCCTGCTGGCCTTCGTCGGCCTCTCCGCGAACGCCATCTGGCGCTACGGCCTCGTGCAGCTCACTCCGCAATTCGCGGCCGAGCAGGTGCTGTCCACGATGAAGAGCGCCGTCCTCGTCGTCGACCTGGAGGCGAAGATCCGCGTCGCCAACCATGCCGCCTGCTCGATGCTCGGCTACAAAGAGACGGAGCTCGTCGGCAAGCCGCTGAAGGCGATCTTCGACGAGCACGAGAAGATCAGCACCGGAAAGCTCCTGCACAGCATGGGCGTGCTGGAGCGGAACATGGGATGGCGGGCCGCGGACGGGACGCGCATCGACGTGGCCGCCTCCTCCTCGTTCCTGCGCGGCCGCGACGGCGCGCCGCTCGGCGTGGTCTACGTGGCCAGCGACGTCACCGAGCGCCGCCGCGCCGAGCAGGCCATGCGCGAGAGCGAGCACCGCTACCGCACGCTCTTCGACGGCAATCCGCTGCCGATGTGGATCTACGACTTCGAAACGCTGCGCTTCCTGGCCGTCAACGACGCCGCCGTGCGCACGTACGGCTACGCCAAGGACGAGTTCCTGCGCATGCACATCACCGACATCCGTCCGGCCGAGGAACTGCCGCGGATGCACGCGCGGCTGGCGGAGCTGCGTGAGCGCAGCGCGCCGACGCTGTTCCGGCATCGTAAGAAAGACGGCACCATCTTCTACGCCGAGGTCACGTCGTACGAGTTCGTCACGAGCGGGCGGCGGGCGCGTCTGGTCATCTCCGTCGACGTCACCGAGCGCCAGCGCGCCGAGCAGCTCCTGCGCGAGAGCGAGGAGCGCTACCGCAGCCTGGTCGAGCTCTCGCCCGACGCGATCATGCTCCACGCCGACCGCCGCTTCATCTTCCTCAACAACGCCGCCGTCGAGCTCCTCGGCGCGCAGAGCGCGGACGACCTCATCGACACGCCGATCATCGACCGCGTCCATCCCGACTCGCGCGCCAACGTCGCCGCGCGCCTGCGCACGCTCGACGAGGGGCAGGACGTGCCGATGATCGAGGAGAAGTTCGTCCGCCTCGACGGCAGCGTGGTCGAGGTCGAGGTCGCGGCCATCGCCTTCGTCTTCAACGGCAAGCCGGCCGTGCAAGTCGTGGCCCGCGACATCTCCCAGCGCAAGGAGATCGAAGAGCGCTACCGCCTGCTCTTCGAGCGCAACCTGGCCGGCGTCTTCCGCACCACGCTCGACGGGCGCATCCTCGACTGCAACGACGCCCTGGCGCGCATCTTCGGCTACCGCGACCGCAACGAGCTCCTCGAGCGCAGCGCGCGCGACGTCTACTTCGACCCCGAAGACCGCGAGAACGTGCTCAACGAGCTGAAGGAGCGCGGGTCGCTGACGAACGTGGAGACGCGCATGCGCCGGGCCGACGGCTCGGAGCTGTGGGTGCTGGAGAACGTGACGATGATCGAGTCGCGCGGGGAGATGGAAGGGACGATCATCGACATCACCGAGCGCAAGACGGCGCAGGAGCAGATCGAGTTCCAGGCCTTCCACGACGTCCTCACCGGCCTGCCGAACCGGCGCCTCTTCCGCGACCGCATCGGCGTCGCCCTCGCGCACGCGCGGCGGCAGCGGCGCGGCATCGCCGTGATGTTCCTCGACCTCGACCAGTTCAAGCTCGTCAACGACACGCTCGGGCACACCGTCGGCGACGCGCTGCTGCAGTCCGTCGCCTACCGGCTCGTCGATTGCGTGCGCGCCGAAGACACCGTGGCGCGCATGGGCGGCGACGAGTTCACCATCCTCGTCTCCGACACGAGCGACCGCCGCGCCGCCGGCGTCGTCGCCCAGAAAGTGCTGGAGACGGTGGCGCAGCCGGTCACGGTCGACGCCCACGAGCTCTTCGTCACGACCTCGCTCGGCATCGCCATGTTTCCCGACGACGGCACGGACGCGGAGACGCTGCTCAAGAACGCCGACCGGGCCATGTACCGCGCCAAGGAAGCGGGGCGGAACAACTTCCAGTACTCGACGACGGACGCGTTCGACCTGGCCGCGGGGCGGCTGTCGATCGAGGCCAGCCTGCATCACGCCCTCGATCGCGAGGAGCTCGTGGTCCATTACCAGCCGATCATCGACCTCGGATCGCACGAGATCGTCGGCGCCGAGGCCCTGGTGCGCTGGCGGCATCCGGAGAACGGGCTGATGGGACCGGACGACTTCATCCACATCGCCGAGGAGTGCGGGCTGATCGTGCCGATGGGGGAGTGGATCCTGCGGACCTCCTGCGCGCAGATGAAGCAGTGGCACGACGCCGGGCACGCCCGGCTGCGCATCGCCGTGAATCTCTCGCCTCGGCAGTTCCAGCAGCGCGATCTGCCGGCCATGATCGAGCGCGTTCTGGCCGAGACGGGCATGAATGCGACGCTGCTCGACATCGAGATCACGGAGTCGACGGCGATGCAGAACGCCGAGCAGTCGCTGCTGATCATGAGGAAGCTGAAGGAGATGGGGGTGCGCATCTCCATCGACGACTTCGGCACCGGCTACTCGTCGCTGAGCTATCTGAAGCGCTTCCCGATCGACACGGTGAAGATCGACCAGAACTTCGTGCGCGATCTGGCGCAGTCGTCGAACGACGCCGCCATCGTGACGGCGGTGATCTCCATGGCCCGCGCGCTGAAGCTCGGCGTGATCGCCGAAGGGGTGGAGACCGAGGAGCAGCTCGATTTCCTCAAACGCGAGCAGTGCCAGACGATCCAGGGGTTTCTCTACAGCAAGCCGGTGCCGGCGGAGGAGTTCGGGGCGGCATTGCGGGCGATGGTGCCGTAGGTCAAAGCCCCTTCAGGAGCCGCACGTACTCGTCGTGCGGACCGATCCAGAACCAGACGACTTCACCGTTCGCTTTGAGCGTGCCGACAGCCCGGTAACTGATGCCGACGCGAGCCGACACTGTCCGTTGCGAAGTGTGGACGCGCTTGAAGTTCAACCCTGGGTGACGCGGGTTCGTGCGGAAGACCCGATACGCCGCGCGGGCTTGCTGGCGAATTTCAGCGGGAAGCGCCGCCAGGAGCTTTCTGAAATCAGACGTCGTGCGCGACTTCACAAGGCGTCCGGATCAAGCGGCTCCGTCAGTCCGGCGCGATCCTCTTCCAGCGCCTGCTCGGCCATGCGCTCGATGACTTCCGAGGGCTGCGAGAACAGCTCATCCCATTGGCGCTGGTCATCGATTTCTTCGAGCATCACCCACGCTAAGGTTTCCTGATCGTCTTCCGGCAGCTTGCGCGCCTCTTCGATCGCCCGTTCCAGTAGTTTGCCCATCGTTTTCATTCTACCGATACAATCCCGCGCCATGAAAAAACTTGTAGTCCTATTCATCGCCGCGACCATGCTTGCGGCGGCGAAGCCCGTCGTCGACTGGTCGGCCGTCGCCCCCGACATCGAGCAGCGCCTGGCCAAGTTCAAGCCGGTGGAGATGCCCTTCACCTTCGAGGGCTACAGCAAGCGCGAAGTCCGGCTGATCAACGAGCTCGTGGCCGCGCTGCGTGACCTCGAGGACATCTACTGGCGCCAGAACAACCCCGCCGACATCGCCGTCTGGCAGGGGCTGGCCGGCGACAAGAATCCGAAGGCGAAGGCGCTGCGGCGCTACGTCTGGATCAACGGCAGCCGCTTCGACCAGATCAAGGAGAACGAGCCGTTCATCGGCCACGAGCCCGATCCGCCGGGACGCAGCCTCTACCCGAAAGGGATCACCCGCGACGAGATCGAGGCCTACGTCAAGGCCCACCCGAACGAGAAGAAAGCGATCTACGACGAGCGCACCGTCGTCGAGCTCGTGAGCCGCAATCCGCTGAAGCTGCGCACGGTGCCGTACCACGTCAAGTACAGGAAGTGGCTGACCTCGGCGGCGCAGCATCTGCGCAACGCCGCGGCCAGCAGCGACGACAAGGCCTTCGCGAAGTTCCTGCGCATGCGCGCCGACGCGCTGCTCAGCGACGACTACTACCCGAGCGATCTGGCCTGGGTGCGCCTGGAGAATCCGAAGTTCGACGTCATCTTCGCGCCCTACGAGACCTACCTCGACGATCTCCTCGGCGTGAAGACGTCGTACGGCGCGTCGCTCTTGATCCGCAACGAGCCCGAGAGCCGCAAGCTCGCCGTCTTCCAGAAGTACGTCCCCGACATCCAGGACGCGCTGCCGCTCGCGGCCGAGGACCGGCCGTCGAAGAAGGGCTTCGCCTCGCCGATGGAGGTGATGGACGCGCCCTTCCGTGCCGGCGACCTGCGCCACGGCTACCAGGCTGCGGCGGACAATCTGCCGAACGATCCGCGCATCCACGAGAAGGTCGGCAGCAAGAAGATTTTCTTCAAGAACTACATGGACGCGCGCGTCGACTACGTGATCCTGCCGGTGGCGCGCCTGCTGATGCGTCCCGACCAGGCCGCGCACGTCACCGCCGACGGCTATCTGGCCGCGGTGATGATGCACGAGATCTCGCACGGACTCGGTCCGGCCTTCGCGCGGCAGAATGGGAAGCGCGTCGACATCCGCGAGGCCATCGGCCCGACGTACTCCGGCCTCGAGGAAGCGAAGGCCGACGTCACCGGCATGTTCGGGCTGAAGTGGCTCGTCGATCACGAGGCGCTGCCGAAGGATCGTCTCGAGGAGTACTACGCGTCGTACGTCGGCGGCATCTTCCGCACGGTGCGCTTCGGCACGGCCGAGGCGCACGGGCGCGCGGAGATGATGGAGTTCAACTTCCTGGCCGAGCGCGGCGCGGTCAGGCGCGACGCCTCCGGACGCTACGTCGTCGACTACGCGAAGATCGGCGACGCCCTCGCCGCGTTGACGAAGGAGCTGCTGGAGATCGAGGCCACGGGCGACCGCGCCCGCGCCGAGGCCTGGTTCGCGAAGTACGACAAGATGCCGGCGGAGTTGCGCGCGGCCCTTGAGGCGGCCAAGGACGTGCCGGTCGACGTCGATCCCTATCCGTCGTTCCGCGAAGGCGTGCGGTAGAGTTTGACAAGGGTCTTGACGCGATGCAGATTGTGCGGAATTCAGCAGTGGGTAGAACATCGATGAGCGCGGAGCAGCAGAAGCGCGTCCTCGTCGTCGATGACGACGCCGCGACGAGAAAGCTGCTCAGCGCCGTCCTTCTCGGCCGCGGCCTCGTCGTCGACGAAGCGGGGGACGGTCAGGAAGCACTCGACCTGATCGAGTCGCAGCCGTACGGCGTGATCGTGCTCGACCTGCTCATGCCGGTGATCGACGGCTTCACCGTGGCGGAGAAGCTCAGCGCCCTGACGCCGCGGCCGGTCGTCCTGGTCGTCACCGGCGCGGCGCACGACGTCGTCGATCAGCTCGACGCCGCCACGGTGCACGGCATCATCCGCAAGCCGTTCGACGCCGAGGAGATCGCCAACGTGGTGGCGGCGTGCGCGGAGATCCGCTGGCGGATGTCGCTGGAGACGATGGCTCTGATGATGGCGAGCGGGTCGTTGTTCGCGCTGCTGCTCACCAACGCGCCTGCCTGAGCAGATCGGCGATCAACAACACCATCGGCAGCACCTTGCCGAAGCCGCCGCCGGTCATGCCCGTGCAGCTCTTCACGGCGTCGAGCAGCACGTCGACCTCGAAGGGCTTGCGGATCACGCCGCAGACGTCGTAGTCGCGGAGGCGCTCGACCTCGCGTTCGTGCAGCGCGGCACTGACGATGAGGACATGCTTGAGCGTTTCGGGCGAATGCTCTTTGAGATGATCGAGAACGCCGAAGCCGTCGAGATGGGGCATGCGCAGGTCGAGGAGGATGGCGTCAAACCGCCGAGTCTTGAGCTGCTCGATGGCCGCGTAGCCGTCGCCGGCGGCCTCGACGGCGAACTCGCGCTGAAGCAGCGCCGTCATGAGCGCGCAGGTTGCTTCGTTATCATCGACGAGGAGGACGTACGGCTTCTCGATTCGCGACATCGAAATGCCTCGCTAAGGCACTGATTTTGGACAGGAGACATTGTAAACGATGAGCCTTCGCAAGCGCGGACGCGGCGCGCGGGCCAAGAGCGCGCGCGGCGAGGAGTGGGACGAGCTGCACGACGACGCCACGGCTGCGCGCAGGCGGACGCGGCCGTCGGAGCAGATCGAGGCCCTGCGGCACCTCTTCGATGATCCCGGCCTGGCCGGCGTCGACCCGGCCGCGGCGGCCGTGGTCATCAACGTGACGAGTGCGCGTTGCCGCGTCTTCCGCGACGGCGCGGAGCTCGACGCGGCTGTGCCGCCGGAGATCGCGGCGCGGCAGAAGAGCGCGCTCGCCGTCGGCGACCGGGTGCTGCTCGACGAGAACGGGCGCCTGGCGGCGATCCTGCCGCGGCGCACGGTGCTGTCGCGCCCCGATCCGCTGAACCCGCACCTGCAGCGCCTCATCGCCGCGAACATCGACGTGGTGGCGAACGTGGTGTCGATGAAGTCGCCGCCGCTGCGCCCCCGCCTGATCGACCGCTATCTGATCGCCATCCAGCGCGGCGGCGCGGCGCCGCTCATTGTGGCGAACAAGGTCGACCTCGACCGCGATCTCGCCCCGCTCCGCGACTACGAAGACCTCGGCGTCCCGGTGATGGCCTGCTCGACGAAGACGGGCGAGGGGCTCGACGCGCTCCGCTCCGCGCTCGCCGGCAAGACCTCGGCGCTGGTCGGCCACAGCGGCGTCGGGAAGTCGTCGATCCTCAACGCGCTCGACGACCGTCTCGAGATCGCCACGGGCGACCTGCATCGCCGCGGCACGGGCCGGCACACGACAACTTCCTCGACGCTGCACGACCTCGGCGGCGGCACGCTGATCATCGACACGCCCGGCATCCGCGAGTTCGGCCTCTGGGACCTCACGCCGCGCACGCTGCGCGAGTCGTTCCCCGAGTTCGAGGAGGCCGCGGAGCTCTGCCGCTTCAACGACTGCACGCACCTGCACGAGCCGGCATGCGAGGTGAAGGAGCGCGTGGAGCGCGGAGAGCTGAGCCGCGCGCGTTACGATACGTACGTTCGATTGGCGGAAGACCTGGAATGCGAAAAACGATCGTAGTGGCGATGTTTCTGGCCGGCTGCGCGGCCGCGCCGGCTCCCCCAAAAGTGACGCCCGCGTCGGCGCTCGTCGACCACGCCGGCGACTCGGTGGAGACGGCGGTGGCGGTGCCGGCCGACGCCCCGAACGAGGGCATCGACTTCGAGAACAACTGGATCTACGACCGCTACGGCCGCTTCCGCCGCCATAGCTGGGGCATCGGCCACGCCGGCGAGCGGCAGATCAAGACGATCACGGTGGAGCTGCCGGACGGATCGCTGCATAAGGTGTATTTCGATGTGACGGAGATTTGGAAGAGGTGGACGCCGAAGTAGAGGTGACAGGCGACAGGTGACAGGGAACAGATGACAGGTGACCTGTCACCTGTTCCCTGTTCCCTGTTCCCTTTCACCACCGGTGATACGCCGGATGCCCCTCCTTCACCGCCACGAACGTTCCCCGGCACGTCGCCGTCACCTTGCCGTTCGCTTCGAGTGAGGCCTCGACGACGGCGCGGTCCTCGCCCGATTCGACGACGCGCGCGTGCAGATGGACCGGCGCATTCATCGGGGTGGGGCGTTTGAGGAAGACGTGGAAGTCGGCGGTGACGGTGCAGGGGGGCGTGCCGCTGGCGCTCTTGCGCATCAGGTACACCGTCGCGGCCCAGTTGCTGTGGCAATCGAGCAGGGCGCCGATGATGCCGCCGTTGAGGACGTCGTCGAAGGCGGCGTGATGCGGCTCGGGCGACCACGTGCAGACCAGCTCGTCGCCCTCCTCGAAGCTGCGGATGCGCAGCCCCTTCTCGTTGGCGGGGCCGCAGCCGAAGCAGCGGTTCTGCGGCGCGTACGTTTCCTGAACGCTCTTCATCCGCGCAGCATATCGTTACCGCGAGGCGCGCTTGCGCGGCGCGACGACAGTGACGGAGCTCGGGTACGTCAGCGTGCCGAGGAGATCGTCGCCGCTGTCGATCACGCCGTTGGCGTTGCGGTCGCGCCAGATCATCGCCGTCAGGTCGTACGAGCCGGACGCGAGGCTGGCCGGCACGTCGAAAGAGCGCACCACGGCGTTCGCGCCCGGAGTCAGCGCGGCGCGGCGATCGTCGGTGAAGATGGCGTGGCCCTGCAGCGCCGCGCCGACGATCACGTTCGCGGCGAGAGTCGAGTCGATCGTGTAGGCGATCGTCAGCGGCGCGGGCGCGGCGATTGTCGACGTCGAGGCCGAGGCCGCGCGCAGCGTCGTCTCGGCCTGCTGCCGTCCCGGACCGCCGAAGAAGATCGACCCGCCGCCCCAGAACGCGTCGCGAGCCGGGTTGACCAACACGCTCTGGTACGGCGTCGGCGGCGTCGTGCTCAGCGACGTCGCGTCGCGGTAGCTGTTGCCCATGTCGATGTACTGGATGTTCCGCACGTAGGCGGCGTGGCCGTAGCCTTCGATCGGTGCGCGGCCGCTGCCCATGCTCGTCGCCGTCTGGCCGGGCGCGGCGGCGTTGACGATCTCGCCGCCGGCTTCGATCGTCGTGGCGCTGCGCCCCAGACCGGCGGGATCGAAGCGCGCGGCGGGGTAGTAGCCGACCGCGACATCGTTGACGCGCAGCCACCAGTCGCCGGAG
>JBKOUP010000057.1:0-2970 GCA_046723495.1 Acidobacteriota bacterium | reverse complement strand
TCTCCCAGTCATCCGTCTGCACGTTCTGCTTCGCGGTGTCCCACAGGTCCGTGCCGGGGAGCGGCGTGAGGATCGAGAAGCCGCTGTTGTAGGCGCCCATCATGTCGATCCAGTCGCGCAGGCGCTTGAAGTCGTCGCGGTTCCAGGCCGGGTCGACGATGAAGTTCGGCGTAAAGCCGACGCCCATCTCCTTCAGCAGGTTCAGGGCGCGGACGTTGTTGTCGGCGGTGTTCTTCTTGTTGACCGCCTTCAGCCCTTCGTCGGTCACCGACTCCAGTCCGAGGAAGATGGCCAGGTTCCCGCAGTCCTTCCACATCTCGATCAGGTGCGGGAACTTGCAGATGATGTCCGTGCGCGTCTGCACGGTGAAGTACTTGCGGATGCCGGCGGCCTTGATCTGGCGGGCCATCTCCTCGCCGCGCTTGACGTTCATCCAGAAGATGTCGTCGGTGACGAAGACGTTCGGCGCGCTGATCTGCTCGAGCTCTTTCACGACGCGCGCGGGCGACTTCTCGCGGAACGTCGACTCGTGGAACTTCCAGACCGAGCAGAAATTGCACTTGAACGGGCAGCCTCGCGCCGTCTCGAGCAGCGCCAGCGGCTTGCGGAAGTTGATGTAGTAGCGGTCGGCGTAGTGGGCGATGAGATGCCGCGCCGGCAGCGGGTAGTCGTCGAGCTGGCGCGAGTTGCCGGCCGGCGGCGTGGCGGTCCACTCGTCGCCGCGGCGGAAGTGGAGGCCGCGGACGTCCTCGAGCCCGGTGCCGCGGGAGAGGGCGTCGGCGAGCGGCGGCATGACCTCCTCGCCGTCGCCGATGGCGACGACGTCGATGCCGTCGCGGTGGAACCACTGCGGATCGCGCGAGGCGTCGTGGCCGCCGACGACGACGACGGTGCGCGGATTCTCGCGCTTGATGCGCTGGGCCAGGCGGATGGTGCGCTTGCGCTCGGTGGTGAAGTTGCACTGCAGGCCGACGACGTCGGCGTCGAAGGCGCGGCAGAGCGCCAGGCCCTGCTCTTCCCCCTCGATGCGCATGTCGATGACCTTGCACTCGTGGCCGTCGCGCTCGAGGCACGCCGCGACGCAGATCGGGCCGAGGGGCTCGACAAAGGTCAGCATCTCGAGACCGAGAATGCCGCCGATCGGTGGCTTCAGGAAGGCAACTTTCACGTCGATTGCGCGCAAAGGGTAGCGCGGACGGCGCGAAAAACGAAACGAGCGCGCAATCGATTCCTACGCCGGCGGCGGCGGCACCGTCACGGAATGCTTCGCTGCGACTTTCATCACCGTCTCCATATCGGCCACGTCGTGCAGATCCTCGACGAAGGCTTTCAGCCCCGACGGGCTCGTCACCACCAGGAACTTCGCGCCGGGCGACGTCACGCGGTAGGTGTGCAGCGTGTTGGGCGGAACGGAGACGAAGCAGCCGGGCACCGCGCGCAGCGATTGGTCGCCGATGACCACGTCGGCCTCGCCGTCGAGGACGAAGTACGCTTCGGTCCAGGGATGCATGTGCGGTGGCGGCCCGCTGTTCTCCGGTCCGTGCCACTCGAACATCTCGAACGTCGCGCCGTTGCCGGACGCGAGCACGCGCACCCGATCTCCCAAGACGTTGTAAACGGCTTCTGCGGTCATCTGCGCCTCCTGTTGAGAGACCTACGGCGCAGACGCGGCGGCGGATTGCTAATGCTCCGGCGACTTCCCCCAGATCTGCTCGAGGCGCTGATCGCGCCCGCAATTGAAGCGGTAGAAGTGATACCGCACCGGGTTCTTCTTCGCGTAATGCTGGTGGTAATCCTCGGCCGGCCAGAACTGCGAGGCCGGCAGGATGTCGGTGGCCACGCGGAAGCGCTTCTGCAGCGCCGCCTTCGAGGCCTCGGCCTGGCGCTTCTGCTCGGCGTCGTGAAAGAAGATCGCCGCGCGGTACTGCGGACCGTGATCGCAGAACTGCCCGCTGTTGTCGGTCGGATCGATGTTTTCCCAAAACACCTTGAGAAGATCCGGGTACTTGACGCGGCCCGGGTCATAGACGACCTGCACCGCCTCGCGATGTCCGGTCATTCCGGCCGACACTTCTTCGTACGTCGGATGCGGCTTCGGCCCGCCGGTATAGCCCGAGGTCACCGAGAGCACGCCGGGGATGCGCTCGAAGGGCGGCTCCATGCACCAGAAACAGCCGCCGGCGAACGTGGCCACGGACCGCGGCGGCTGGGGCGCCGGGCCGGCGGCGAGGAAAAAGAGCGCGATGGCGAGGGCTTTCATGGCGCGATCATAGCTCTGTGGGAACAACGGCCGTCGCTGCCGTTCTTTTTAGCGATGGGCGTCGGTTTGGCCGGCACGCTACTTTTTTGGTTTACTGAACGACAATGAAACCTCCGTCAATCGTCAGACTCACGCCCGGCAAGCGCGTCCTCTTCCTCACCAAAAATCCCGAGCTCATCCGCCGTCAGCTGCGCGGCGAGCTCGACCTGCAGATGAAGGATCTCCGCGTCGACGATCTGCTCGACGACATCAACACCGACGCCATGACCCCGGCGTGGGTCTGCTTCGACCACCGGCCGGAGGACATCGCCCGCAACGCCTACGCGGGGCTGATCGTCGACGGCGAGCGCCTCTTCGAGCGCGACGCCCTGCGCAACGGCAACTTTGAGGTCATCGTCAGCGGCTACCGCAAAGGCGTCGGCAGCTCGCGCGAGACGGCGACGCAGTGTGAGCTCTGGAGCGGCATCCGCATCGCCGTGGCCGCGTCGTTCGCGCCGATCCACGCCGGTAACAACGTCAATCAAGGCCTGCTCATGGCCGACCACGACATGCTCGTGCGCCTGCAGGCCGGCGAAGGCATCCCCATCGACGAGCTCTGCAAAGGCCGCGACACGATCTCGCAGCGGATCATCAAGGAGGGCGGGCTCTTCCCCTTCTCGAAGGCCATCGAGCGCGGCGTCGTCGTCCTCCCCGCGCCCGACACGCCGCCG
>JBKOUP010000389.1:0-7074 GCA_046723495.1 Acidobacteriota bacterium | reverse complement strand
GTTCAGCACCTCGAAGATGTCGAACATCTCCAGCAGCTCCGCGATGTAGCGCACGGCCACGTTCTTCATCCGGTAATTCTGAAAGAGGTGATTGATCCCGAAGATCATCCGCTCCGACTTCAGGTAGGGGATCAGCTCGCGGATGTTCGGGCGCAGCCGCTGGATCTCGCGATGCTGCGCTTCGTCGAGTCCCCACACGCCGACGTGGATGCGCTGTCCCGTCTCCGGAAAATACGTCTCCACTTCTTCACCGATGAAGAAATCGGTCATGTCCGGATGCTTGTTCAGCAGGTAGAGCGCTCCGTCGATGGAATCGTGGTCGGTGAGGCAGACGTACGCCATCCCCCGGGCCTTGGCGATGCGGTACACATCCTCGGGCGCGTTGTAGCAGTCTCGGGTATTGGCGCGCCGGAAATACTTGAACACCGAGAAGCGGCTGTGGCAGTGCAGATCCGCTCGCTTCAGGTGAGGATCGGACAAAACCACCGCCGGCGCGAGGTCATTCATGTAGATTGCAACCGTCGCATTTTCTACAATTCGCGTGCCCGTGGGAAACGCGGCTTATCCATGGCGCAACAGAAGACAAAACCGAACTCTCCATCCGAGTGGATCGATCAGGAAGTCCCGACCCGGCTTCCGATCATACCGCTCGTCTCCTCCGTCCTCTTTCCGGGCGGCGTACTCTCGCTGCAGGTGGGCATCGACCGCAACGTCCGCCTGCTGAAAAGCATCCCCGACGAGCAAAACCTCATCGCCGCCTTCTGCCAGAAAAGCGGCGACAAAGAAAACCCGCGCCCCGAGGACCTGTCGCAGATCGGCGTCCTCGCCGCCATCGTGCAGCGGCTGCCGCTGTCGTCGGACCGCTTCCAGCTTTTCCTGCAGGGACGCCAGCGCGTGGAGCTCGTGCAGATGCTCCAGCACGAGCCGTACTTCGAAGGGCGGCTGCGCGAGGTCATCCCTCGTCCGACGCCGAAGACGATCAAGACCGATCACCTCATGAACAAGGCCACGTCGCTCTTCGAGAAGTTGGTCGAGAGCGATTCGAAGTACTCGAACGAGCTCCTGAACATCCTGCGCATGAACCGTGACGAGGGGCCGGACCCGTTCGCCGATCTCCTCTCCTCCTTCGTCAACCTGCCGCTCGAGGAGAAGCAGCTCCTCCTCGAGACCGTGAACCCGATCGAGCGCTTGGAGCTCCTCATCGACTGGATTCAGCGCGACCTCGGCAAGGCCACGATGGACCGCGAGCTGCAGCGCCAGATCAAGGACTCCATCGACCGCCGCGAGCGCGAGAACTACCTGCGCGAGCAGCTCCGCGTCATCCAGGACGAGCTGGGCGACACCAACGCCGCCGAGCGCGAGGCCGACACCTACCGCGACCGCATCGAAGCGCTTCCCATCGCCGAGGAGCACAAGCTCCAGCTGCGCCGCGAAGTCAATCGCATGACGCAGCTCTCGCCGTCGTCGTCCGACTATGCCGTCATCAAGGGGCACCTCGACACCGTGCTGCAGGTGCCGTGGGGTGAGAAGACCGAGGACCAGCTCGACCTCGCCAAGGCGGAAGAAGTCCTCGAGGCGCGGCACTACGGTCTCGAGAAGGTGAAGGAGCGCATCCTCGAATTCCTGGCCGTGCTGAAGCTGAAGGGCGATCTCAAGGGACCGATCCTCTGCTTCGCCGGGCCGCCCGGCGTCGGCAAGACCTCCCTCGGCGCCGCCATCGCCGACGCCCTCGGCCGCAAGTTCGTGCGCATGGCCGTCGGCGGCGTCACCGACGAGTCGGAGATCCGCGGCCATCGCAAGACCTACATCGGGGCGATGCCGGGACGCCTCATCCAGAGCTACATCCAGGTCGGCGTGAACAACCCGCTGATCATGATCGACGAGATCGACAAGATCGGAAAGGACTACCGCGGCGATCCCGCCTCGGCGCTCCTCGAGGCCCTCGATCCCAAGCAGAACCACGCCTTCGTCGACCGTTACGTCGAGGTCCCGTACGACCTCTCGCACACCCTCTTCGTCTGCACCGCGAACGTCCTCGACAACATCCCCAGTCCGCTGCGCGACCGCATGGAAGTCATCCGCCTCTCCGGCTACACCGAGACGGAGAAGCTGGAGATCGCCAAGCGCCATCTCATCCCCGAGCTCATCGGCGATCACGGGCTGACGCCGGAGCAGGTGAAGATCGACGACGGCGCCATCCTCTCCGTGATCCGCGAGTACACCGCGGAGGCGGGCGTGCGGAACCTCGAGCGCAACCTGGCCACGATCATGCGCAAGATCGCCCGCAAGGTTGCCAGCGGCGCGGAGGAGCAGCCCGCGCCCGTCACCGCCAAGGACCTCGAGCCGTATCTCGGTCTGCCTTCGTACGAGCACGAGTTCGCCGAGCGGCGCCCCGAGGTCGGCGTGACCACCGGCCTGGCCTGGACGCAGTTCGGCGGCGAGATCATGTTCATCGAGGCCACGCGCATGCCCGGCAGCGGGCGCACCACCGTCACCGGCCAGCTCGGCGACGTGATGCGCGAGTCGGTCTCGGCGGCGTACTCGTACGTCCGCTCGAAGGCCGACGACCTCGAGATCGAGGACAAGCAGTTCAGCGAGCACGACATCCACATCCACTTCCCCGCCGGCGCGATCCCGAAGGACGGCCCCTCCGCCGGCGTGGCCATCGCCACGTGCATCGGCTCGGTGATGGGGGAGCGTCCGGTGCGCCACGAGGTGGCCATGACGGGCGAGATCACGCTGCGCGGCAAGGTGCTCTCCGTCGGCGGGATCAAAGAGAAGGTCATGGCCGCGCATCGCGCCAACATCAAGACCGTCGTGCTCCCCGAGGGGAACCGCAAGGATCTGAGCGAAGTGCCGGAGGAGATCAAGAAGGAGCTGCGCTTCGTCTTCGCCGAGCGCGTCGAGGACGTCTGGAAAGAAGCGCTGATCCCGATCACCGTGCCGAAGGATCGGGCCCGCAAATACGACGAGGCCGAATACCGCGCCGAGCGCCAACAGAAAAAGGATGACCGCGAGAGAGCCGAGCAGCGATGAAGCGCGGCTGCCTCAATAACGTCCTCTTCGCCTTCCTCGTCTTCGTCGTCTTCGGAATCAGCACCTACGTCTGCTTCACGTTCTTCGTGCACGGGCGCTCGCTGCCGACGCCGAATCTGATCGGCAAGTCGGTGGCCGACGCGAAGGCGATGTGCTCGGACCTCGGCCTGACGCTCGACGTCGGCGCGCAGACGCGCAGCTCCGACAAAGTGCCGGCCGGCTTCGTGGTGTGGCAGAACCGCTCGCCCGGGACGACGAACTTCATCAAGCGCGGGACGCGGATCAAGGTCGAGCTGAGCACGGGACCGCTGGTGCTGCGCGTCCCCGACTTCAACGGCCAGCGCCCCGGCACGGCGGTGCTGCGCCTCGGCCAGCTGAACCTCAAGCTCGGGCAGACGACGTACGCGGAGATGAACACTCCGACGCAGCAGATCGTGGCCGAGGATCCGCCGAAGGACGCCGTCGTGGCGGCGCAGACGCCGGTGTCGCTGCTCATCGCCGTGCCGACCGCGCCGCGCCCGTACATCATGCCCGACGTGATCGACCACACGCTCGACGAGGTGCGGCCCTACTTCGCCGCGCACGGGCTGAACATCTCCACGGTGAAGTTCGAGGCCTATCCGGGCCTGCCCAACGGCGTGATCATCCGCCAGTACCCGCAGCACGGCGCGCCGGTGTCGGCAAGAGATGCGATCACGGTGGTGGTGACGCGGCAGGAGGAGGGAGGGATTATTGAGCAGACGAAGCCGACGACACCATAGAATTCGAACTTCGAAATTCACTGATGACCGTCAAAATCGCCCCGTCATTGCTTTCCGCCGACTTCTCCCGGCTCGCCGAGGAGTTGCAGTCCGTTGACGACGGCGCCGACCTCCTCCACCTCGACGTCATGGACGGTCACTTCGTCCCCAACCTCACCATCGGCCCGGCCATCGTCAAGGCCTGCCGGGCGCATAGCGCCAAACCGTTCGATTGCCACCTCATGATCGAGCGGCCCCAGCTCTACATCGACGCCTTTCTGGAGGCCGGCGCGAACATGATCTCCGTCCATTTCGAGGCCGAGGCCCACCTGCAGCGGGCCCTGGAAATGGTGCGGGCGGGCGGGGCCAGGGCCGGCATCGCCATCAACCCCGCCACCCCGGCGGAATCGCTGACCACCGCAATCGAGTTCTGCGATTTCGTCCTGGTGATGACGGTCAACCCCGGATTCGGCGGTCAGCGCTTCATCGAACCTGTCGTGCCGAAGATCCGTCATATCTCTCAGATGATCAAGGAGAGAGGTCTGCCCGTCGAGATCGAAGTCGACGGCGGGATCGACGTGAAGACGGCGCGGCTGGTCGTCGACGCCGGCGCACGCATCCTCGTGGCCGGGTCGGCAATCTTCGGACAGCGCGACCGGACGGCGGCGATGCGGGCCATCCGCGACGCCGTTTCATTGGAGGAAGCTTGAGATTGAGTCGAAGCATTGCCGCGGCAGCGCTGGTGCTGTTCACCTTCGCCGCCTGCCATCACGGCCAGCAGAAGCGGCCGGTCGTCGATCCGGAGCTGGCCAAGCTCACCAAGGAGCAGGCCTTCCAAAAGGGCGAAGAGCAGTACGCGAGGAGGAAGTATCCGAAAGCGCGCACGTACTTCTCCTACGTCTTCGAGAATTTCCCGAACGATCCCCTCGGCCGCCGCGCCCTGCTGCGCGTCGCCGACGCCTACTTCGCGCAGGGCGACGCCGTGAACCTCGTCGAAGCCCAGTACAAGTACCGCGACTTCATCAACCGCTACCCCGGCAGCGACCGCGCCGACTACGCGATGCTGCAGGTGGCCATGGTCTCGTACAAGCAGATGGACCGTCCCGACCGCGATCAGACCAAGACGCAGGAAGCGCTCGAGAAGTTCAACGAGATGCTGCGCGCCTATCCGAGGAGTCCGTTGAAGGCGGAGGCGGAGGCGCGGCGGCAGGACGTCCTCGACCGCCTGGCCAAGCACGAGCACGTCGTGGCCCGCTTCTACATCAAGCGCAAAGCGTACGGCGCGGCCATGACCCGCCTCGACACGATCGTCGACCGCTACCCGAACTACAAGGACAAGGACGCCGTCTTCTTCGACCTCGGCACGTGCCTGGTCTCGGTCGGACGGAAGGCCGAGGCCCGGCTCTACTTCGAGCGCGTGCTCAGCGAGTTCCCGAAGAGCGAGTACGCCCAGCGCGCCCGCCGCAAGCTCGATTCGCTGAAGACCGCATGAGACGTGCCGGCGTGCTGGTCGCCGTCGTCCTCCTCGCCGCCTGCGCGAGCGGGAGGAAAAACGCCGACGATCTGCCGCCCGTGCCGATCCCGAAGGCGGAGACGGAGGCGATCAATCCGACGCCGTCGGTCTCCGAGGCCAAGCTCAACGAGCTGCAGACGCAGTTGACGGAGCTGCTCGAGCGGCTCGATGTGCTCAATGCGCGCATTGCCAAGCTCGAAACGGCCGCTCCCGTGAACGTGCCCGCGCCCGTGCCCGAACGTGCTCCTGTCCCCGTTCCCGCCCCAACGCGCGCGTCCGCCCCCGTCGCCCCGGTCCACGGCGCCGACCTCTACGAGGCCTACCGCAACGCGCTGATCCTCTTCGGGCACGGCAAGCACGCCGAGTCGCGCGCGGCATTCGAGCGCATCTTCGAGGCCGAGCCGAGCGGCGAGCTCGCCGACAACGCGCTCTTCTGGATCGGCGAGACCTACTTCGCGGTGGGCGACTACTCGAACGCCATGCGCTACTACGCCCGCGTCACGAAGGAGTTCGCCGATCAGAACAAGGCCCCCGACGCCATGTTCAAGATGGGCCTCACGTACGTGAAGACCGGCGACCTGGCCATGGCCCGCCGCACGTTCGAGGAGTGCATCAAAAAATATCCGTACTCCACGCCGGCCGCGTCCGCCAAGTACGAGCTGAAGCGCATCAAATACTAGAATGGCGCCGCCATGGCTCCAGAGACCGAAAATGCGGCGACGCTGCTAGCCCGCCGCGAGTACGACCGCGCGGTGCCGCTCCTGGCGCGCGACCTCGCCAAGTATCCGACCAACCCGCGCATCCGCCTGCAGTACGCCGACGCCCTCGCCGGCGCCGGCTCGCACGAGGAAGCGGTCAAGCAGTACGAGGAGACGGCGAAGTACTACGAGGACAACGGCCTGACCGTGCAGGCCATCGCCGTGCGCAAGAAGGCCGAGAAGGTGCGCGCGCAGATCCCCGCGGCCGAGCCGATGTTCGAGCGCAAGGTGCCGAAGAGCCCTCTCTTCGAGAACCTCACCGAGGAGGAGCGCAAGGCCTTGGCCGCGGAGATGGAGCTCGAGCAGCACCAGGAGGGGCACGTCATCATCAGCGAAGGGCAGCCCGGCTCGTCGATGTACGTGATCGTCAGCGGCGAGGTGAAAGTCTTCACCATCGGGAAGGACAACAACCCCGTCTACCTCGCCAAGCTCGGCGAAGGCGATTTCTTCGGCGAAGTGAGCGTGCTCACCGGGCGGCCGCGCACGGCCACGATCACCGCCTCGCAGCCGACCGATCTGCTCCGCTTGGACAAGGAGAAGCTCGACGCCGTCCTGGGCAAGCATCCCGGCATCCGCAAGGTGCTCGACGAGTTCTACAAGAAGCGCGCGAAGCACACCGTTGAGGCGATGATCGAGAGCATGAAGAAGAGGCAGGGGTGAGCGAAACCAGAAACCAGAAACCAGAAACCAGAAATGAAAGCTGGGCGGGTGGCGGCCTTCTGGTTTCTGGTTTCTGGTTTCTGGTTTTCGCCAGGAGATAGCAACGTTGGCTGTCCTTCCAATCGTCAAATACGGCGACGACGTCCTGCGCCGCCCCACGGCGCCGGTGACGGACTTCGACGACGCCCTGCAGGCGCTCATCGACGACATGGTCGACACCATGTACGCCGCGCCGGGCGTCGGCCTGGCCGCGAACCAGGTCGGCGTCCCCAGGCGCCTGGCCGTCATCGACCTCTCCGTCGGCAAGAAGCCGGGCGAGCTGCACGTCCTCATCAACCCCGAGATCGTCGAGCGCATCGGCCAGCAG
>JBKOUP010000366.1:0-5047 GCA_046723495.1 Acidobacteriota bacterium | reverse complement strand
GGTTGGTGAGGATCAGGTTGCGCAGCGAGTCGTCGCGCTGGGCCGCGCGCCAGACCTGCGCGTGCGCCATGAAGAACCGCTGATCGCCGGTGAAGCCGTCGAGGACCGACGCCGGCTTGCCGTTCAGGGACAAGCGATAGGCGGTGTAGGCCATCTCCAGGCCGCCGAGATCGCCGATGTTCTCGCCCATCGTCAGGCGCCCGGTGATGTGCATGCCGGGCAGCTGCGGGAACGTCACCGCCTCGTACTGCGCGCCGAGCTTCGTGGCCTGGACCTCGAACTTCGCGGCGTCGTCGGCGGCCCACCAGTCGCGCAGCACGCCGTTGCCGTCGGACTTGCGGCCCTGATCATCGAAGCCGTGGGTGATCTCGTGTCCGATCACCGCGCCGATGGCGCCGTAGTTCACGGCCGGATCGGCCTTCGGATCGAAGAACGGCGGCTGAAGGATCGCGGCGGGGAAGACGATCTCGTTGCGCGTGGAGTTGTAGTAGGCATTGACCGTCTGAGGCGTCATGCCCCACTCGGTTTTGTCGACCGGCTTGTTGAGGCGGCTCAGCTGGCGGTTCCACTCGAACTGCCCGGCGCGCAGCGCGTTGCCGGCCAGATCGCCCTCTTTCACCTGCAGCGCCGAGTAGTCGCGCCACTTCGACGGATAGCCGATCTTGACGTTGAACTTGGCCAGCTTCTCGACCGCGCGGGCCTTCGTCTCCGGCCCCATCCACTGCAGCTTCTCGATGCGGGCCTTCAGCGCGGTGCGGAGGTCGCCGACGAGGCTCTCCATCTTCGCCTTCGACTCGGGCGGGAAATACTCGGCCACGTACTGGCGGCCGACGGCCTCGCCCATCGCTCCTTCCGCGGCCTGCACGGCGCGCTTCCAACGCGGGCGCTGCTCCTTCGTACCGTTGAGGAACTTCGAATGGAACTCCCACTGCGCGTCGGCGAAGCGCTTCGACAGCAGCGGCGCGGCGTCGTCGACGACGTGGAACGCTTCCCACGCTTTGAGTGTGTCGACCGGCGTGGCGGCGAAGACCTTGGCGATCTTCGGCATGGCCGTGTTCTGGAAGACGACCGCGCGCCCGGCCTTGTCGAGGCCCTGTTCCTTGAACCAGACCGCCCACGGGAAGCCCGGCGCGTACGTCTCGAGCTCCGCGAGCGTCATCGGGTTGTAGGTCTTGTCGCGGTTGCGGCTCTCCGCGCGCGTCCAATGGGCCTCGGCGATTTTCGTCTCCAGGGCCACGATGTCGGCGGCGTTCTTCTCCGGCTCGGGCCAGCCGCCGAGCTGCAGCATCTGGGCGACGTACTGCTGGTAGCGCTCCTTCTGCGCCTTGAAGTTGTCGCGGAGGTAATAGTCGCGGTCGGGAAGGCCGAGGCCGCCCTGGCCGACGTAGAGCGTGTTCTTGTCGGGGTTCTTGGCGTCGTCGCCAACGAAGGCGCGGACGAAGGAGGCGCCGAAGTCGACGTGCGCGCGGGCCATCAGGCGGGCCACGTCGTCGGAGCTCTTCGCCTTCTTCACGGCGTCGAGCATCGGCTGGATGGGCTTGGCGTCGAGCTTCTCGACCGTCGCCTCATCGAGGAACGTGCGGTAGATCGCGGCCACCTTGGCCTCATCGCTGCCGGGCTTGAGGCTCTTGTCGGCCGCCCAGCGGTCGAGGATCTCGTGCACGCGGGCCTCGGAAAGGTCATGCAGGATGGCGAAGGTGCCGATGCTGCTCTTGTCCGCCGGGATCTCCACCGTCGAGGCCCATTTGCCGTTGACGTAGCGGAAGAAGTCGTCGCCGGGCTTGACCGAGCGGTCCATCGCGCCGAGGTCGACGCCCCAGGTGCCGTAGCGCTTCGCGGCCGTGGTCGAGCTCGTCGGCGCGTCTGCGGCGTAGGACGTTGTGAAAAGTGCAAGGAGGGAAAGGATGAGGGCGATTCGTTTCATGACGCCGGAGGAACAGCCCGCCGCCGACAGAATATTCACGGCAATGGCCTTGCACTAAAAGAAAGCGCTATGCGATGGATGATTGCTGCCGTTCTCATGCTTTCGGCCGCCGTCGCGCAGGCCGGCAGTCGCGACGTGCTGCCTGATCTCGGGCACGAGCGCGTCGACTACTGGGTCGACCAGTTCAGCCACACGCCCAACTACCACAAGAAGATCGCTGCCGGCTTCGAGCGCAAGCCGCACGTGCAGGCGCTGATCACGCGGAAGTTGCGCGAGCGGGGGATGCCCCAGAACCTGATCTACCTGGCGTTCGAGGAGTCGGCCTTCAACCGTGAGGCGCACTCGACGGAAGAGGCCGTCGGCGTTTGGCAGTTGACGAAGGCGACCGCGCATCTCTACGGGTTGAAGGTGAACAAGAAGGTCGACGAGCGGCGCGACCTCGACAAGGAGACCGACGCCGCGCTGAAGTTTCTGTCGCACCTCTACAACCGCTTCGGCAGCTGGTACCTCGCCGCGGCGGCGTACAACTCGGGGGAGAACCGCGTCGCGCGCATCATGAAGAAGCGCTTCGGACACGAGTCGGGCTGCGACCGCGACTACTACCGCATCTGGAGCAGGCTGCCGGGCGAGACGCGCGACTTCGTCCCTGCGATCGTGGCCTTGAAGCGGATCGGGCGCGAGCCGTCGAAGTACGGCTTCAGTCCTCCAGCGTCGGCATCGTCTTCAACACCTCGCTTGCGCGCGGCCGGGTAGTGACCGTCTCGTCCTTGCGGATCTTTCCGTCGCGGAAGACGAGCACGCGCTTCGCGAAATGGGCGATGTCGGGCTCGTGCGTGACGAGGACGATCGTCAGCCCCTGCTCGTTGAGCTCCTGGAAGACTTCCATGATCTCGACGGCCGTCCGGCTGTCGAGGTTGCCGGTCGGCTCGTCGGCCAGGAGGATCGACGGGCGGTTCACGAGCGCGCGAGCGATGGCCACGCGCTGCTGCTGGCCGCCGGAGAGCTGCGACGGAAAATGCTGCGCGCGGTCGGCGAGGCCGACGAGCTCCAGCGCGGCGTGGGCGCGCTCCTCGCGCTCGCGCTTCGTGATCTTCGTGTAGAGCGTCGGCAGCTGCACGTTCTCCAGCGCGGTGGTGCGCGGCAGGAGATTGAATCCCTGGAAGACGAAGCCGAGCTTGCCGTTGCGGATGGCGGCGAGGGCGCGCTTGTCGAGGTTCGACACGTCCGTCTCCTCGAGCAGGTAGCGGCCGGAGCTCGGCTTGTCGAGGCAGCCGAGGATGTTCATGAACGTCGACTTGCCGCTGCCGCTGGCGCCCATGATGGCCACGAAGCCGCCGCGCCCGACCTCGGCGTCGATGCCGCGCAGGGCGTGCACGCGCGTCTCGCCGAGGTCGTAGTACTTGTGCACGTCCTCCACGCGCAGGATGACCGTCGCGCCGTCGTCTCGACGGCCGTAGGGGCGGCGTCCCGCCGCCGGAGCGACAAGCTCCGTCATCGCCGCGCGGCCCCGGGCGCCGAGGCCGACTTCGGAGCAATGAAGCTAGTGACGACGTCGTCGCCGGCCTTGAGCGCCCCCTTCCGCACCTCCGTGTACGAATGATCGGTCACGCCGAGGGCGACCTCGACCGGCTCGAGCTCGCCGGCGCGCTCCTTCCACACCACCGGTGCGTCGTCCTTCCCGATGCCCGCCTGCGCATACAACGCGCGCACATCCTCGGCCGGCATCGGCGGTTTGAAGCGCAGCGCCGCGTTCGGAAGCTTCACGACGTTCTCCACCGTCGCCACCGGGATCGTCACGTACGCGGTCATGCCGGGGAAGAGCTTGAGGTCGCGGTTCTCGAACTCGATCACCGCGTCGTACGTGACGACGTTCTGCACCGTCGTCGGATTCATGCGGATCTGGAAGACCTTCCCGTGGAAGACCTCCTTCGGGAAGGCGTCGACCTTGAACGTCACGTCCTGCCCGGCGCGGATGCGGCCGACGTCGGACTCGTCGACCTTCGCGTACAGGTACATCTTCACGAGGTCCTGGGCGATGGTGAAGATCGTCGGCGCTTGCAGCGACGCCGCCACGGTCTGGCCGACGTCGACGTTGCGCGCCACGACGGTGCCGTCGATCGGCGAGCGGATCACGGTGAAGGCGAGGTTCGTCTTCGCCACCGCCAGGGCCGCCTGCTTCTGCGACACCTGCGCGTTCGCCTGCACCACGCTGGCCTGTGCGCCCTCGACCGCCGCTTTCGACGACTCGTAGTTCGCCTTGGCCACCTCGAGGGCTTGCTGCGTGCCGATGTTCGTCTTCATCATGGTCTGGGCGCGCTCGTACTCGGCGCGCGTCTGCACCAGCGCCGCCTTCGCCTTCGTCAGGCCCGCCTGCGCGGCGACGATGTTCGCCTTGGCGTTCTCGAGGTCCGCGGTGGCCTGCTGCACGGCGCCCTCGAAGAGGCGAGGGTCGATGAGGGCGATGACGTCGCCCTTGTGCACGTGGGAGTTGAAGTCGGCGTTGAGCCTGGCGATCGTGCCGGAGACCTGCGAGCCGACTTGGACGTTGACGACGGCGTTGACGACGCCGGTCGCTTCGACGGCGTCGCGGATCTCGCCCTGCTGCACTTTCGAGGTCAGGTACTGCACGTGATCGCCGCGATGGACGAGCGGCGCGGCGACGAGCGCGGCCAGCAGCAGGGCCGCGCCGGCGATGAAGAGCGTCTTCCGTCTATTCATAGCGCAGGGCCTCGATCGGATCCATGAGCGACGCCTTGCGCGCCGGGTAGTAGCCGAAGAACACACCCACCGCGATCGAAAAGAGCGCGGCCAGGAGAACGGCCTTCGCGGAGAGCTCCATCGGCCAGTCGAGCGTGCGCCCGACGAAGAAGGAAGCGACGATGCCGACGATCACGCCGGCGGCGCCGCCGACGAGGCTGAGCATCACCGACTCGGCCAGGAACTGGATCTGGATCGCCTCCTCGGTCGCGCCGACGGAGACGCGCACGCCGATCTCGCGCGTGCGCTCGGTGACGGAGACGAGCATCACGTTCATGATGCCGATGCCGCCGACGACGAGCGAGATCGAGGCGATGGCCACGAGCAGCAGCGTGAGGGTGCGGCTCGCTTCGAGCTGGGCTTGAA
>JBKOUP010000431.1:0-2760 GCA_046723495.1 Acidobacteriota bacterium | reverse complement strand
GTTGTGGGCCTCGGCGCCGGTGTAGGTCAGGTGGCAGAGGACCTGCGGGAGCGGGAGCGCGTCCGTCAGGATCGAAAACGGACGGGGGTTTTCGTCGCCGGGCGCGTCTTCGAGGCGGTCGAAGTCGACGGATGCCTTCGCCACGCGCGGCGGGGTGCCGGTCTTGAGACGGCCGAGCTTGAGGCCGAGGGCGGCGAGGGAGTCGGAGAGCGTCTCGGCCGAGGGCTCGCCGAAGCGGCCGCCGACGGTCTTCGCCTCGCCCGAATGCATGAGCGCGCGGAGGAAGGTGCCGGTGGTGATGACGATGGCGGTCGCGGTGCGAATCGTCCCGTCCGCCAGTTTGATCCCGCCATCGACGAGTCCGGTCACCGCCGACTCTACGATGGTGAGATTCGGCTCGGCGGCGAGGATTTCCTGCACGGCTTTCGCGTAGAGCTCGCGATCGCATTGCGCGCGCGGGCCCTGCACGGCCGGGCCCTTGGAACGGTTGAGCACCTTGAATTGGATGCCGGCGCGGTCAGTGGCCTCGCCCATCAGCCCGCCGAGGGCGTCGATTTCCTTGACGAGGTTGCCTTTGGCGAGGCCGCCGATGGCAGGGTTGCACGACATGCGGCCGATGGCGTCACGCAGCATCGTGACCATGGCCGTGCGCGCGCCGCCGCGGGCGCAGACGCGCGCCGCTTCAGCCCCGGCGTGGCCGCCGCCGATGACGATGACGTCGAAGGAAGGCATGTTTCACGTGGAACAGCAATGGGCCTCTCCGTCATCCTGAAGCGAAGCGAAGGATCTCAAAATGGGAAGCCTGAGATCCTTCGGCGTCTTCGCGCCTCAGGATGACGGTTATTTTCCGATACAAAACTTCGCGAAGATCTCCGAAAAGACTTCCTCGCGCGTGATCGCGCCCGTCAGCAGGCCCAGCGATGTAGAGGCACGGTAGAGGTCGACGAGAACGACCTGCTCGTCGTGCCCGGCCTCGAGCGACTCCAGCGCCGCGCGAAGCGCCTCGGCGCAGCCGGCCACGGCCTGGCGCTGCCGCTCGTTGACGAGGCTGCCCTCGGGCGCGGCAAAGCGCTCGCGGACGAGGACGTCAAGCCGCGCCAGGAGCACGTCGATGTTGTGCTCCGAGGCCACGCTGATGCCGAGGGCGTCGTGCGGGGCGGGCTTGAGATCGACCTTCGTCCAGACCACGACGGCGTCGGGGAACTGCGCGAGCTCGTCCTCCGGCGTCAGGCCGACCGAAGCATCCACTAAATAGAGGATGACGTCGGCGCGGCGGGCAGCGTCGCGAGCGCGCTCGATGCCGATGCCTTCGACGACGTCGGCGACGTCGCGGAGGCCGGCGGTATCGGCGAGCGTCACCGGCAGGCCGCCGATCTCGATGGTCTCGCGGACGATGTCACGGGTCGTGCCGGGGATCGGCGTGACGATGGCGCGGTCGCTGCCGACGAGGCGGTTCAGCAGCGTCGACTTCCCCGCGTTCGGGCGGCCGAGGATCACCGCGCTCAGGCCTTCGCGCGAGGCGTGGCCGCGGCGGTACGTGTCGGCCAGCGCCTCAGTCTCGCTCAGCGCCACGGCCAGCGCAGCGCGCGCGCCGTCGCGGGAGATGAACTCGTAGCCTTCCTCGGAGAAATCGAGCGCGGCCTCGAGACGCGAGATCACGTGCAGCAGCGACTCGCGGATCGTCGCGGCGCGCCGGCTGAGCATCCCTTCGAGATTCGACAGCGACAGCTTCGCCTGCAGCGCGGTGCGAGCGTTGATCAGGTCGGCGATCGACTCGGCCTGCACGAGGTCGAGCTTTCCGTTGAGCACCGCGCGCTCGCTGAACTCGCCCGGCTCGGCCATGCGCGCGCCGAGGTCGACGCAGGCGGCGATGACGCGCTCGACGAGGAGCGGGTTGCCGTGCAGGGTGATCTCGACGAGGTCGTTGCCGGTGAAGGAATGCGGGGCGACGAAACGGGTGACCACGCAATCGTCGAGAAGTTTTCCATTGTGGTGGAGTTCCGCATGTGTGGCGATGCGCTCTTGTGGAACGGTGGTTAAGCGGGAGACGATGTCCGACGACGAAGGTCCGTCGATGCGCACGATGGCCAGCGCGCTCCGTCCCAGCGGCGTGGCCGGCGCGACGATCGTGTCGTCCGCATTCACTGGGCCGCGGCGCGGCGGATGACGGCCACGCGCTTGTAGAAGCCCTCGCCGCGCGACTCCGTGGTGACGTCGGCGTCGTCCTGCAACGCCAGGTGCACGATGCGCCGCTCGATCGGGGTCATGGCCGGCAGCAGCTGCTCGCGTCCCTCGGCGCGCACGCGCTCGGCGGCGTCGCGGGCGCGCTGCTCGATCTCTTCGTGCCGCCGCGATTTGAATCCGTCGCAGTCGAGCTCGATGTCTTTCTCGGTCTTGCGCCCGATGAGGGCCTTGTTCGCCAGCACCTGCAGGGCGTCGAGGGCTTCGCCGTGCTCCTCGGTCATGCGCCGCGCGTCGCGGCCGTAGAGGCGGACGAGGATCTGCTCGTCGTTCTCCTCGGTGCGCACGTCGAGGTCGAAGCGCGCGTAGTCGATCACTTCCTCGCACCACTCGCGCACGGCCTTGGCCTCGTCCGACTCCGGCCCCTGCTCCGGCACCGCGGCCGCTTCGTAGTGCTGCTCGAAGTCGCCGGGACGGAGATCGGAGTCCTCGCGGCGCCGCCGTCCGCGCTGCGGGCGCTCGTCGCGATTGCCGTCGCGCGGGCCGCGGCCTCCACCGCCGCGCCGTCCGCGTCCGCCC
>JBKOUP010000384.1:0-30494 GCA_046723495.1 Acidobacteriota bacterium | reverse complement strand
GGGTTGTACAGGCCGATCACGAAAATGCGCGACTTCGGGCTGAGGCGGCGGAGCGTGCGCACGATCTGTTCGACGCGCCCGGCCACCGTCCGCATCACCCCCTCGGGGTCGCGCGGCGTGCCGGCCCGCCAGTTGTAGTCCGTCCAGAGATCGTTGCCGCCGATCGAGAGCACGATCACGTTCGCCTGCGCCACCACCTCCTGCACGTTGTGGCTCTCCAGCTGCTGGATCACGTCGCCCGTGCGCGCGCCGTTCACGGCGATGTTCGCAACGTTGCGCGTGAGGATCTGGCGGTGGTGCAGCTCGTCGAGGAGCCGGCCGCTGAGGCCGAGGCCGCTCTCGTCGCCGACGCCGCGGCCGAGCGAATCGCCGAGGACCAGCGGCGAGAGAATGCCGCGCGGCGGGCTCGATGAGACCCGCGACGAGACCGTCACCGCCTCGCCGAGGTCGCCGCGCAGATAGATGATGAAGCCCGCCCCGAAGGCCACCACCGCGATCACTGCTGCTGTCACCGGAACGATCCAGTAGAGGGCACGCCGCATCGGCCGGTCACGGTACCATGAGCGCCGTTCTGGCCCGGAAACAATGACGCAAGGGAACGCCATCGAAGCCGTGTCGCCTGCACTCGTGGCAACGCGTCTGACGAAAGTCATCGGCGAGCGCACCATCGTCGACGACGCCTCCTTCGAGCTCCGCCACGGCGAAGTCTTCGGCTTTCTCGGCCCGAACGGCGCCGGAAAAACCACGACCATCCGCATGCTCGTCGGCCTCATCCGCCCGACGTCGGGCCGCGTCACCATCTGCGGCCACGACCTGCGCCGCGACTTCGAGGCGGCCATGCGCTGCGTCGGCTGCATCGTCGAGAACCCCGACCTCTATCGCTTCATGACCGGGCGCGAGAACCTCGAGCACTTCGCCCGGATGCTGCGCGTCGACGGCGCGGAAATCCGCCGCGTGGCCGATCTCGTGTCCCTCCAACACCGCCTCGACCATCGCGTCGGCACGTACTCCCTCGGCATGCGCCAGCGCCTCGGCATCGCCCAGGCCCTGCTCGGCAATCCCCAGCTCCTCATCCTCGACGAGCCGGCCAACGGGCTCGACCCCGCCGGCATCCGCGAGATCCGTACGCTCCTGCGCCGGCTGGCCGAGGAGCGCGGCATGGCCGTCTTCGTGTCGAGCCACCTCCTCGCCGAGATCGAGCTGATGTGCGATCGTGTGGCCATCATTCACAAAGGACGCATCCTCAAGGAAGGCGACGTGCGCGAGCTCATCTCCAGCCGCCGGGAGATGGAGCTGCGCGTCGACGACGTCGACCGCGCGGCGCTCGTGCTCGCGGAGAAAAACATCGTCCACACCGTCAGCGACGGCATGATCGACGTGGCCATCGACGAGGCCGACGCCCCGCCGCTCGTCGCGGAGCTCGTGCGCAACGGCATCGCCATCTTTCACGCCCAGCGGAAAGTGCATACCCTCGAGGAGCTGTTTCTCGAAACGACCGGCGGGGAGACGGTCGGCTGATGCTCGTGCCGCTGATCCAAAACGAGACGTTGAAGCTGATCCGGCGGAAGCGCTTCGCCGTGGTGATGGGGATCCTCATCGCCATCATCGCCGTCGTCACCTACTCGCAGTACAAGACCCTGCAGCGCAACCAGCGCCGCGAATGGCGCGTGAATCTGCAGCAGCGCGTGGCCTACATGCAGAACCAGCTGCGCCGAGTCGGGCGCACGGACTCGTCGTGGGCGCGCTCGCTGCGCGCGGAAGTGAACCGCCTGCAGTTCTACATCGACCACGACATCGACCCGGAGACGCCGACGGCGCCGCTGTTCGTGCGCCGCTTCGTCAACGTGGCCGGCTTCCTGCTGCTGCCGCTCCTCGTCGGCATCCTCGGCAGCGACATCGTATCGGCGGAGAACGCCGAGGGGACGGACAAGCTGCTGCTGACGCGGCCGGTGCGCCGGTGGAAGATCCTGACGTCGAAGCTCGTCACGCTCTGGATGTTCGCGACGCTGACGCTCCTCTGCGGCGGCGTGCTCGCCTTCATCATCCCCGCGGCCCTGCTGCCGGCGCGCGGCTGGAACGCGCCGACGTTCACCGGCTTTCAGATCAGTGCCACCGGCTTCAATCCCGACACCGTGCGCCAGCTGCCGCTGTGGAAAGACGCCGCCATCGCTTTCGGCCTGGAGTGGTTCGCGCTGCTCTGCGTCGGCGCGATCGCGCTCCTGCTGTCGGTGCTGTTCAAGTCGAGCGCCGCGGCCATCGGGACGATGCTGGCCTCGCTCATCGGCGGCACGATCCTCACCCGCATCAGCCCCGACTGGACGATGGGAAAGTACCTCTTCGTCAGCGCCCTGCCGCTGGCCGACTACTACAGCGGCGAGCCGCCACCGTACGACGGCATGCCGATGCTCTTCTGCATCGCCCTGCTCACGGCGTGGGCGCTCGGCGCCATCCTCGTCAGCTACGCGATCTTCATCCGCCGGGACGTCTTCGGATGAGATCGGCGATCGCGCTGCTGCTCCTGGCCGCGTGCGCGAAGGACGCGCCGCCCGGGCCGCCGGTGCGGACGCCGATCGCGGTCGAGTATGTGCGCGGCGACGCGCTCGCGATCCACGCGGCGCCGAGCGACAGCGCGCCGGTGATCACGCGCTACGATGTCGGTGAATCGGTGTCGGTGCTGTCGCGCCAGGGCGAGTGGTCGGAAGTGCGCACGGCGGACGGCAGCGGATGGGCGCACGCGTCCGGCCTCGCCACGGCTGCGGAATCGAAAGCGAGGGAGAGCGACAACACCACGGCGCGCTTCCGCAAGCCCCCCGCACCGGTCACGGAGCCGGGCGCGCACGGCGAGATCCGCCTCACCGCCCGCGTGAACAGCGATGGCGAAGTCGTCGACATCAAGGTGGAGCAGAACACGACCGGGTCGCCGAGCCTGCTGGCGAAGAACGTGGCCGCGCTGCAGCGGGCCCGCTTCATCCCGATCGTGCAGCACGGGAAGCGGACGCCGTTCGTGTACGAATATCACGTCGGCTACTGACGTAAATCACAGCCCATTGGTTGCCCCAGGCCGACAGTGGTCGGAAACGAGGGACGGCCATGAAAAGCAAGATCGCGATTCTCGTTCTCCTCCTCCTCACCGCCTGTGGCACGAAGCGCCAGGTGCCGATCGCCTCGGCCGAGACGCCGCGCATGGCGATCGAGATCCAGTACGTCGGCGTGCCGCAGATGAGCATCTACGCGCAGCCGAACGACGTGTCGCCGGTGATCACGACGTACAGCTACACGGAGACGGTGTCGATCCTGGCCCGGCAGGGTGATTGGGTCGAGGTGCGCACGGTCGACGGCAGCGGCTGGGCGCACGCGAAGGACCTCGTTGCCGGGAGCGAGGCCTCGAAGGTGAAGGGCGAGACCCCGCGCTTCATGGTCCCGCCGCTGAGCGTGCCGTTCAAAGGACGCCCCGGCGAGATCGGCCTCGAGGCGAAGGTCAACACGGACGGCATCGTGGTGGACGTGAAGACGGTCTCGAACACGACGGGCTCGGAGCCGCTGGCGAACGCCAACGCCCAGGCCCTGAAGGCGGCGCGGTTCTATCCGCTGATCCAGAAGGGGCAGCACACGGCGTTCACGTATCAGCATCACGTGTATTACTGAGCGGCGCGCCGGCAGGCCGGCTTGAACAGCGAATTGCGAATGAAGAATTCTGAATTCGCAATTCGCTATTCGAAATTCAGCGGCGATCTGCGCATTTGACTCGCACTGATACGGACCTGCCAGGAATTCACCTCCTCCCCGCGCGTTAACGCCCCGCGCATGCAGCAGTTCCGCTACGACATCCGCAACGTCGCCATCATCGCGCACGTCGACCACGGCAAAACCACGCTCGTCGACGCCCTGCTCAGGCAGGCCGGCGCCATCCGCGCCAACCAGCAGGTCGACGAGCGCGTCATGGACTCGAACGACCTCGAGAAAGAGCGTGGCATCACCATCCTGGCGAAGAACACCTCCGTCCGCTACCTCGTCGACGATCCCGACGCCCTCGGCCACGCCGCCCACCACGAGGCCACGCACACGGCCTCGGGGCACGACCTCCCCGCCGTCTTCGTCCACCCGCGCGAGGTGAAGATCAACATCGTCGACACGCCGGGCCACGCCGACTTCGGCGGCGAAGTCGAGCGCGTCCTCTCCATGGTCGACGGCGTCATTCTCCTCGTCGACGCCGCCGAGGGGCCGATGCCGCAGACGCGCTTCGTCCTCCGCAAGGCCTTGGGCCTCGGCCTGCTGCCGATCGTCGTCATCAACAAAATCGACCGCCACGACGCGCGGCCGACCGAGGTCGTCAACGAAGTCTTCGACCTCATGATCGAGCTCGGCGCCTCCGACGAGCAGCTCGACTTCCCCATCCTCTACGCCATCGGCCGGCAGGGCATCGTCCGCAACGAGCTCGCCGACACGAACGAAGACTGCCGCCCGCTCTTCGACGCCGTGCTCAAGCGCATCCCTCCCCCGCCCGGCAACGCCGGCGGGCCGCTGCAGCTCCTCGTCTCCGCGATCGACTACAACGACTACGTCGGCCGCCTCGGCATCGGGCGCATCCAGCGCGGCAAGGTGCACCAGGGGGAGGACGTCGTGCTGATCCTCCGCGACGGCACGCAGAAGAAGGGACGCGTCTCGAAGGTGACGGCGTTCGAGGGACTGCTGCGCACCGAAGTGGCCGAGGCGACGGCGGGCGAGATCGTGGCCATCGCCGGCTTCGCCGACGTCGAGATCGGCGAGACCTTCGCCGACGCGTTGGAGCCGGAGCGCCTCGAGCCGATCGCCATCGACGAGCCGACCGTGTCGATGTTCTGGCTCGTCAACGACTCGCCGTTCGCCGGCACCGAGGGGAAGTTCGTCACGTCGCGCAACCTCAAGGAGCGCCTCGACCGCGAGACGCGCAAGGACGTCGCGTTGCGTGTGCGCGAGACCGAGCAGGCCGACCGCTTCGAGGTCAGCGGACGCGGCGAGCTCCACCTTTCCATCCTCGCCGAGAACATGCGCCGCGAGGACTACGAGTTCGCGCTGTCGCGGCCGCAGGTGATCCTGAAGGAGATCGGCGGCAAGACGCTGGAGCCGTACGAGGCTCTCGTCGTCGACATCGACGAGGCCCATGTCGGCACGATCATGGAGAAGCTGCAGGCCCGGCGCGCGGAGATGACCGACATGGTCAACCCCGGCAGCGGCCGCGTGCGCATCGAGTTCAAGATCCCGACGCGCGGCCTCTTCGGCATCCGCACCGAGTTCCTCTCCGAGACGCGCGGCACGGGGCTGCTGTACCACACCTTCCTCGAGTACGGCCCGTACCGCGGCGAGATCGCCAGCCGCGGGCGCGGCGCGCTGGTGGCGAAAGAAGGCGGCGACACGACGGCGTACGCGATCGAGCCGCTGCAGGAGCGGTCCACGTTGTTCGTCAATCCCGGCGTGAAGGTTTACGGCGGGCAGATCGTCGGCGAGAACTCGCGCGACGTCGACATGGTCGTGCAGGTTTGCCGCAAAAAGCACTTGACGAACATGCGGGCCTCGACTTCGGACATGGCCGTGCAACTGGCCCCGCCGCGGCTGATGACGCTCGAGCAGTGCCTGGAGTGGATCGAGGACGACGAGCTGGTGGAGGTGACGCCGGAGTCGATCCGCATCCGCAAGAAGATCCTCGATCACTCGACGCGCGAGGTGGCGCGCAAGCGCATCGCCAAGGCCGCCGAAGGGTAGGGGCGCACAGCGTGCGCCCGCTCATCATCTTCGCGATCGTCGTTCTTCTCTTCGCCGCCTTCAACTGGCTGACGGCGCGGATGCTCTTCCGCCTCCATCCGCGGCGGAAGCGGATCGTCGTCGCCCTCCTCGTCCTCGGCAATCTGATGTGGCTCTTTCTGCCGTGGCTGCGCGTGCGCAGCGACGCCATGCGCTGGATCCGGGCCACGCTCGGGCCGCCGTGGTTCGCCTGGCTCTGCTTCGCCATCGTCGACTCGATCGTCATCGCCGCGATCTTCATCGCCTGGCTGCCGTTCGCGCGGCGCGTCGACTTCGTTCGTTTCGCGCGCTGGCCGTCGCGCGTCTTTCTCTGGACGACGTTGATCGCCCTCGTCGCCGGCGTGTACGGCGCGCTCGTGCCGCTGCGCGTCGAGCACGTGCCGATCGCCATCGACGGCTTGCCGGCGTCGGCCGAGGGGATGCGCATCGCCGTCATCGGCGACCTGCACGTGGGGCTGTATTCGCGGCCGTCGCGTTTGCGCACGATCTTCGAGACCGCGCGCGCGCAGAAGCCCGACCTCGTCTTCCTCGCCGGCGATCTCGTCGACGACGATCCCGTCTTCGCGCCGAAGCTCCTCGCCGGCCTGGCCGCCCTCGGGCCGGACGTCCCCGTCGTCGGCGTCCTCGGCAATCACGAGATGTACGGCGATCCCGCGGAGATGATCGCGCGCCTGCGGGGCAGCCGCGTGCAGCTCCTTGTCAACCGCGGCGTGGCCATGCGCGGTCTCTGGCTGGCCGGCCTCTCCGACTACGCGGCGCAGATGCCGTCGCTGCGGCCTGACTTCGACAAAGCGCTTGCCGGGCGCGGCAGCGCGCTGCCGATCGTCCTCTCCCATCAGCCGCGCGCATTTGCAGAGGCGGCGCAACGCGCCGTGCCGCTGACGCTCTGCGCGCACTCGCACGGCGGGCAATGCGGCATCCGCGCGTTGCACTGGACCCTGGCCGGCGTCTTCATCCCGTACCACATCGGGCTTTATCGCCGAGGAACGTCGCAGCTGTACGTGCACACCGGCGCGGGCTATTGGCTGCTGCCGTGGCGGCTCGGCATCACGCCGGAGATCGTGCTGATCGAACTGCATCGGCTGCGGCGCTGAGCGTCGAGCCGCAGCGGGCGTCGATCTTCAGCGAGGCCAGCGTGTCGCCGCGCGTCGGCCCGACGTTGACGATGGCGATCGGGATCCCGCGCTCCGCCGCGCGCTTCACGAAGCGGAAGCCCGACCACACCGTGAGCGACGAGCCGGCCACGAGCAGCGCGTCGGCTTCGTCGACCTGGTCCATGGCCACGCTCACTTTGCCCGCCGGCACCGACTCGCCGAAGAAGACGACGGCGGGCTTGAGCACGCCTCCGCAGCGCTCGCACGGCGGCACGATGAAATTCGTGTCATCCAGAGCCGCGGAGACGGCGAAGGATCCCCTTGCCGCGTCGGCGGGGGATCCCGCGCTGCGCTCGGGATGACACCAAGGATTCATCGCGCCGAGGCGCTCCTGCACGTCTGCGCGGGCGAACTCGCATCCGCAGTCGAGGCAGACGACGAGGCGGTTCCGCCCATGCAGCTGCACGACGCGCCGGCTCCCCGCCTCGGCGTGCAGATCGTCGACGTTCTGCGTGATCAGGAAGTGCACCACGCCGTCGGCCTCGAGCTGGGCGAGGGCGCGGTGGCCGTCGTTCGGCCGCGCCGCGGCGAAGCGCGGCCAGCCGCGGAAGCTGCGCGCCCAGTAGAAGCGCCGCACCTCCTCGCTGCGCACGAACGCGCTGTAGTAGATCGGCTTGTGTCGCGTCCAGGCGCCGCCGGGACTGCGGTAATCCGGAATGCCCGACTCGGTGCTGCAGCCGGCGCCGGTCAAGACCACGAGGCGCCGCGACCGCGCCAGGAAGTCGGAGAGAGCGTCGATCACCGCGATCGTGAACGCGCGAGCCGGACTGGACGATTTCCGCGTACACTGCGTATTGCGGTCATGCGGACGGAATTCCTAGCGCTAGCTCTATTCACTGCATCGGCTCTCTACGGCCAGAGCTCGTGCCCGACGCAGGCGCCGTTCGGTCCGTGGTTCATCCCGAACGCCTGCCCGCCGGGCTACGGATGCGTCGCAGGTTCGACGGTCGCTCTCCAGACGATGGAGGTGCCGCCGCCGGCGCCGCCTCCTCAGCCATGTCCGGGCCTGCCGTGCGGGTACCCGTGGTACACGCTGCAGGCCTGCGACAACGTCACGTGGCATTTCGACGACGGCACGCCTGACGTCACCGTCGTCGGCTCGCCGTACGTCACGCACATGTACGCGCTCCCGGGGCTGTACCAGCCCACCGTCACGATCTCGAACACGCTCGGCTCGCTTCAGAGCCTGAGCTGGTATCCCCTCGTCATCTCTTCGAATCCGCCGACGTACGTCGACTTTTCGCAGAGTCAGTACACGGTCCCGGAATCGGCCGGCAGCATCACCTTCACGCTCGTCCGCAGCGGCAATCTGACGACGACGGCGACGGTGCATTACCAGCACGACCTGTTTTGGAACCAATCGCTGGAGCAGGCCGAGGCCATCAGCGGCGACCTCACCTTCGCGCCGGGCGAGACGACGAAGAGCTTCACCATGAAGATCTTCGACGATCACGTCTACACCGCGCCGTTCACCGATTCCGTCTCCGTGAGCGCGAAGGATGGAACGATCATTCGTTCTCCCTTCGCGCAGTTCACGTTGACCGAAGTCACTGCGCAGCCGACGGCCACCGTCTCCGACGTGCGGGTGATGGAAGGGACGGCGACGCCGAACACGGCCGACATCGTCGTCACCATGTCCGCGCCGATCGCCGGGACGACGGTCGAGTTTCTCGGCTGGCCGAGCGACGGAACGGCGACCTTCCCTTCCGACTACGGCACCGACACGATCTGCGACATTCCCGAGGGACAGACGCAGTGCGTGATGCACTTCCGGATCGTCAACGACGACGTCCCGGAGCCCGACGAGACATTCACGGTGAAGAGCAGGACGATTTTCTCGACGGCCGGACCGCGCTTCGTCAAGGACACGACTACGGTCACGATCGTCAACGACGACGCGGCCATCACGCCGTCGTTCGCCCAGGTTGCCACCGGCGCGCGGGTCTCGCTCAAGCTCGACGTCGGCCAGCCGCCGTCGTCGCCGCTCACGATCCCGCTGCAGTCGTCGTCGCCTGACGTGCTGGAGGTGCCGCCGTCGGTGACGATCGCGGCGGGAGAGAGCACCGCCGGCTTCACCGCACACGCGCTTCACGCCGGACGCTCGCGCGTCACGGCGACCGTTCCGGGAACGAATGTGCCGTCGTCGCTCGTCACCGTCGTCGACGACGTCTCGATCGTCGCCGATCCCCCGGCGGTCACGGTGCACACCGGCAGCGACGCGACGGTGTCGCTGTCGTTCCAGCCGCCGCGCGCGACCGCGCAGACGGTCAGCCTCTGGAGCACGCGGCCCGAGGCCGCCACCGTCCCGGACTCGCTGACGATTCCGGCCGGCGGCACGGCGACGCTGACCGTTCATGGAATGACGAACGGCACGGCAACGATCTGGATCGTCACCGCGGACGGCTTGTCGTTCTCCGTCGACGTCACCGTCGCGGACGGCGTCACCGTCGCCGGCATCGATCCGCCGCGCGCGCCGGCGAGCGGCGGCGCCTCCGTGATGCTCCTCGGCCAGGGACTCGACGCGCGCTGCAGCGTCGCCTTCGGATCGACGTCCGCGCGCGGCGTGACGCCGTTCAGCGGCGGGCTGGTCGTCGTGGTCCCGCCCCACGCGGCGGGCACCGTCGACGTCACCGTCGTCTGCGGCTCGACGCGCATCGTCTTGACGAACGCATTTACCTTCTTCAATGTTCGCAGGAGAGCAGGATGATCGCCGCGTTTTTTCTGCTGGCGGCGTGCCCGGCGGCGGCGCCGTCCGGCAGCTTTTTCGCGAACGCGGCCTGCCAGGTCGGCCCCGTCTGTACCGCGGGATCGACCGTCTGGCTCACGCTCGTGTCGGCGCCGACGTGTCCGGCGTCAGCCATTCCGCCGCCATGCAGCATCCCGTATCAAATCCAGGCCTGCGACCGCGTCACGTGGGACTTCGGCGACGGCACGACCGCGACGGTCACGGGCCAAAGCCAGGTCGCGCACACGTACACGGCGCCGGGGTCATACCAACCGTCGCTGACGATCTCCAACAGCCTCGGCTCGCTGCAGCCGCGCATCGGTACGCGCTTCACCGTGGCCGGGAATCCGCCCACGTTCGTCAACTTCTCCCAACCGCAGGTCGTCGCGCCGGAGAATGCCGGCAGCATCCCGTTCACGCTCGTGCGCAGCGGCAACCTCTCCGTCTCGTCGACGGTGCACTGGGCACACGCGGAGACGGCGAGCGGGCCGGTGAACCAGGGCGAGGCCGCCGGCGGCGATCTCACCTTCGCGCCCGGCGAGACGACGAAGAGCTTCTCGCTGCACGTCTTCGACGACGGCGTGTACGACGGCTACAGCGTTCATGACGAGGTCGTGGCCACGGCGACGGATGGAACGATCTTCGGCAACAGCAACTTTCCCGACGAGCGCGCGGCCACGCAGTATGTCCTGATGGACATCGATCCACGGCCGACTGCCGGCGTCGCCGACGTGCGCGTGCTCGAGAGCGCCGGGACGGCCGACTTCGTCATCACCATGTCCGCGCCCGTTGCCGGTTCCGTCGTCTTCAATGCCATGACGTTGGACGGCACGGCCAAGGCCGGCTCCGATTACGCGGGTGGAGTGACGCAGTGCGGAATCGCGGCCGGAGACACGCAATGCGTGGTGAAGATCCCGATCCTCGACAACGACGCCGCCGGGCCCGACAAGACCTTCACGCTGACGATCGACTCGCTGTCCGGCCTGTTCGGGCCGGCGCTGGCGCGCCAAACCGCGACGGCCACGATCGTCGACGACGACGCGGCGCCGTCGGTCGCGCGCATCGATCCGGCGTACGCACCGGTCAGCGGCGGCATCGTCACGATCATCGGCCAGGGCCTCGACGCCCGCTGCAGCGTCTCGTTCGGATCCGTTCCCGCGGCCGCCGTGACGCCCGCCGGCAACGGACTGGCTGTCGTCGTGCCGGCGCACGCGCCCGGCGTCGTCGACGTCGCCGTCGTCTGCGGCTCGTCGCGGGTCGTCCTGCCGAGGTCGTTCACCTTCTTCGTCCCCCGCAGACGCGCCGCCGGATAGTACAATTCGCGGCGCAATCATCGAAAAAGGAGTCCCAAGAGGATGAAGACCTTTCTGAAGGTGCTGGGCATCGCCGTGTTGGCCGTCGTCGCGCTCATCGCGGGCGCGTTCGCGTGGCTGTCGCTGAAGAAGCCGGCGCAGCGGGCCGCGTCGGCGGAGACGATCGAGCCGACGCCGGAGCGCCTGGCGCGCGGCAAATACATCGTCGAGCACGTCTCCGTCTGCCTCGACTGCCACTCCGACCACGTTCTCAAATACAGCCTGCCGGTCAAGCCGGGAACGGAAGGACTGGGCGGCTACATCTTCGACAAGAAGATCGGCTTCCCCGGCGTCGTGGCCGCGCAGAACATCACCCAGGATCCGACCGACGGCCTCGGCAAGTGGACCGACGGCGAGATCCTGCGGGCCATGCGCGAGGGCGTCGACCGCAACGGCAACGCGCTCTTCCCGATGATGCCGTACGAGCACCTCCGCAACATGAGCGACGACGATGCGAAGTCCGTCGTCGTCTACCTCCGCACCCTCAAGCCGCTCCCGAACCACGTGCCCGACAAGAAGCTCGACTTCCCCGTCAACGTCATCGTCAAGTTCATCCCCAAGCCGCTGAGCGGCCCCGTGCCGCCGCCCGACCACACGAACAGCGTCGCCTACGGCAAGTACCTGGCCACCATCGGCGGCTGCTACGAGTGCCACACCCCGCACGACGCGCACAACGCCCTGATCGCGTCGCAGGCGTTCTCCGGCGGCTGGCAGATGGCCGGCCCATGGGGGCGCAACTTCACGGCGAACCTCACCCCCGATTCCGACAACTACATGGGCCACGCCACGAAGGCGGAGTTCATCGGCCGCTTCCGCGCCTTTGCGGGGATGACCGCGGCGACCGCGCCGGCCTGCCCGCCGGGCCGCAACACGGTCATGCCGTGGATCGCCTTCTCCGGCATGAAGGACGAGGACCTCGGCGCGATCTACGACTATCTGAAGACCCTGCCGCCGGTGCACAAGAAGATCAACACCTTCCCCGACGCGAAGGGCTAACCGCGCGGCTGCAGAGCGAAGACGACGGCGCCGGCCGTAACGAGGCCGGCGATCGTCGACGCCAGCAGCGCGAAGCGCGGGCGCTCGTGGACCTGTGGCAGCAGGTCGCTCGCGCCGAGGTAGAGAAGGAAGCCGGCGAAGAACGAGAGCTGGAAGGCCAGGTGCCACGGCGTGATGCGGAAGAGGCCCGCGCAGAGCGCGCCGGCCACGGGCGCAAGCGCGTCGACGCCGAGGAGCGCGAACGTGCGCCAGCGGCTGTTGCGCGTGGCCAGCATGAACGTCACGGTGTTCAGGCCGTCGGCGAAGTCGTGGGCCACGACGGCCAGGAGCACGACCAAGCCGACCTTCGTCCCCGCTTCGAAGCCGACGCCGATGGCCAGGCCGTCGAGGAAGCTGTGGAACGACAGCCCGAGCGCGCCGACGAGGCCGACGTTGTGGTGATGTCCCGGCAAGTCGTGCTGCTTCTCGCTGTGGATGATCGTCAGCTTCTCGAGGAGGAAGATGGCCGCGAAGCCGAGGATCACCGCCACCATCAGCGCGCGCGTTTCGATGCCGTGGACGCGGCCGAGCTCATAGACCTCGGGGAGCAGATCGAGAAAGGCCACGCCGATGAGCAGCCCCGACGACGCGGCCATGATGTAGAGGAGATAGCGCCGGTACCGGAACGCGAACGCTCCGCCGGCCAGGGTCATGAAGAAGGCGGAAAGGGCCCACACGGCGCTCATGCGCCGCGAATTGTAAAGGACGGCTCTTGGCTGTTAGCGATTGGCTCTTGGCGAGGACAAAAAGGGCGACGCATCGGCGCGTCGCCCCAATAGCTAACAGCCAAGAGCCAAGAGCTACCTATTCCAGTTTGATCGCTTTCTTCGTCTTGTCGCGGCGCTGCTGGTCCTTCGCCTTGTACTCGGCCATGCAGTTGTCCTGGTCGACCATCGCGCAGCTCAGGTACTCGCTGATCTCCACGAGGCAGGCCCGGATGGCCTTGCCGGCCGGCGTTTTGTCATACTTGCCCATGTTGCCGCCGAAGCCGCCGCGGTAGAGGCCGACGTTCATGCCGTAGCCGCCGGAGCGCGCTTCGATCGAGCGCGTGTAGGCGATCTCGCCGGTGGTCGTGTCGACCACGCGGACGTCGACGGCGATGTAGGCGTCATCCTTCTTGCCGCCGAGGGAGATCCCGCCGAAGCTGATCCCGCCGCCGCCGCCCTGGGTCTTCTCTTCGTACGCCGTGACCGTCCCCATGACCAGGTACTTCGCCCCGGTCAGCTTGCCGATCTTCGCGGCGCTGCTCTTGGCCACGCGGCCCGACGCCGCCAGGTCCTGCTCCTCGAGCACCGCGCCGAGCTTGGCGCGCTCCACCATCCGGAACTTCTCCGTCGCCGACAGCTCGTTGCTGAGCATTCCGGCGAGGTCGTGGCCGGCGCCGCCGTACCACCATGCCGCGGACGTGTCATTCTTGAAATCCGCTACACCGATCGACGGCTTCTCCGCCGCGGTCAGCACGGTCGCGCAAAGCAGCGCTGCCACCAACACGAGACATTTTTTCATTGGTTCCCCTCCTTGAACGAGTGGCCGCGATTATACGCTCAGGCGATGCCGCGATTGCGCCGGCCCTGGGAGCAGGCCAAGGCGGAGCTGACGAGCTGATCGATGTCGAACGGCTTGCGGATCAGCCCCCAGATGCGCGAGGTGTCGAGCGTCTCGATCGAGCGCTGGCTCGCCCCGGTCATGACGATGACGCGGTCGAGCAGCGTCGGACTGTCGCGCCCGAGCTTTTCGAGCAGCTCGAAGCCGTTCACGTCCGGCATCATCAGGTCGAGCAGGATCACCGCGTAGGTGTGGCGCTGGAGCTGGTCGTAGGCGACGCGGCCGTCGTTGGCCGTGTCGACGGCGAAGCCGCTCCTCGTCAGCAGCGTGGTGAACAGCCCGCGCAGGGCCTGGTCATCGTCGACGACGAGGACGTTGGGTACGCCGGAAGGAGGATCGCTCCGGGACATGACCGTGGCTCGAGTGTGGGAGCAGGATACCCCCCTATTTGCGTCCCGTGCAATTTTTTCTCAGTCGCTGTAGACGCGCACGAGGTACACCGAGCTGTTCTTTTTGACCGTGGCGATCGACTCGCGTCCGGTCAGCGGCTTCGTCACGCTCACCAGCTCCAGGTCACGGCGGCGGACGTACTCGCTGATCGCGCTCTCGGGATTGGCGGCCTCGATGCGCGTGTCCGATGGCAGGTGCGGGGTCTCGCTCGTCAGCGGTCGTGATTCGATGGTGTATTGCACGCCGATCCTCCATGAAACAACGGAACCGCTTCGCTTCGATCGACGAGGGAGCAATCAACGAGCCAACGCGTCAGCGCCGGAACTGCAGCACGTTCGCGTCGTCGGAAGGCTGCGCGGCCATGGCCGCGGCGGTGACGAGGTCGGCAAGCACGTTGATGTCGAAGGGCTTGCGCACGATGGAGTGGACCACGCCCGGGTCGAGCTGCCGCGTCAGCGAGGCCTCGGCCGCGGCGGTGATGACGATGACGCTCGGCCGCTTGCCGCCGCGCTGCTGGAGGAAGTCGACGAACTCGTAGCCGCTGACGCCGGGCATCATCAGGTCGAGGACGATGACGGCGTAGTCGGTCTGATTGACCTTCTCGATGGCTTCCGCGCCATCGGCGGCGGCGTCGACGGGGAAGCCCGCGCGCTCGACGATCTTGGCCACGAGCGCACGAATGGCAGGCTCGTCGTCCACCACAAGCACACGCCCCTTCACGTCCGGCAGCATGCGGCCGCGCAATGCAAATCGAGTGCCGAGCACGTCCGTCGGCATGGCAGACGCTGTGCACGGCACGCAAACCGTGCGCACCGTCGCGCTCCTCCTTGCTCTCCTTTTCACCGCCTGCCAGTCGCGCGAGTCGCCCGCGCGCAGCTTCCCCTTCCTCGAACGCCTCGCCCACGCCCCCGCAGTGAAGACGAATCTCGTCGACCTCCAGCGCGACGACGGCCAGTGGGTGATGCCGGCCAAGGACTACGCCTCGACGCGCTTCAGCGCGCTCGATCAGATCAACACCGGCAACGTGAAGAACCTCCGCGTGGCCTGGACGTTTTCCACCGGCCACGATCGCGGCGAGGAGGCGGCGCCGCTCGTCGTCAACAACACGATGTACGTCGTCACGCCGTTTCCGAACGAGCTCTACGCGCTCGACCTCACCCAACCCGGGGCGCCGGCGAAGTGGCGCTACAAACCGCACAACCTCGAGAACGCCGCGAAGGGGATCGCCTGCTGCGACTGGGTCAACCGCGGCTGCGCCTACGCGAACGGCAAGATCTTCTTCAACACGCTCGACGGGCGCACCTGCGCGGTCAACGCCGCCACCGGCGACGAAGTGTGGACCGCGCAGGTGACCGACATCAGCCGCGGCGAGTCGCTCACGATGGCCCCGCTCGTGGTGAAGAACAAGGTCCTCGTCGGCGACAGCGGCGGCGAGTTCGGCGTCCGCGGCTCCCTCACCGCGCTCGACACGGAGTCCGGCAAGCAGCTGTGGAAGGCGTTCAACACCGGCCCCGACAGCGATTGCCTGATCGGCGCGAATTTCCACCCCTTCTACGCCTCCGACAAAGGCAAAGACCTCGGCGTGAAGACGTGGCCGCCCGACCTCTGGAAGATCGGCGGCGGCACGGTGTGGGGCTGGATCTCTTACGACCCCGAGCTCGACCTCATTTACTACGGCACGGCGAACCCCGGCCCGTGGAATCCGGAGCAGCGCCCCGGCGACAACAAGTGGACGTGCGGGATCTGGGCGCGCAAGCCGGATACGGGCGAAGCCGTCTGGTTCTATCAATGGAGCCCGCACGACCTCTACGACCACGACGGCATCAACGAGCAGATCCTCCTCACGCTCCCGATCCGCGGGCAGCAGCGGAAGGTGCTCGTCCGCCCCGAGCGCAACGGCTACGTCTACGTGCTCGACCGCGCCACCGGAGAGGTGCTGACGGCGACGCCGTTCGCCTACATCACGGCCAGCAAGGGCGTCGATCTGAAGACGGGGCGCCTGATCCCGAACGAGGAGAAGGCCACCGGCGTCGGCCGCGTGGTGCGGATGATCTGTCCCCCCGCGCCGGGGGCGAAGGATTGGGAGCCGTCGGCGTACTCGCCGCTGACGGGGCTGATCTACATCCCGCACGCGAATCTCTGCGAGGACGCCGAGGGGCTGCAGGCGAATTACATCGCCGGGACGCCGTACGTCGGATCAAACGTGAAGATGTACGCCGGTCCGGGCGGGCACCGCGGCGAGTTCGACGCCTGGGACCCGGTGAACGCGCGCAAGGTGTGGTCGATCAAGGAGCGCTTTCCGGTCTGGAGCGGCGCGCTGGCCACGGCCGGCAACGTGGTGTTTTATGGATCGATGGAAGGATGGTTCCGCGCCGTCGACGCCCGCAGCGGCCAGCTCCTCTGGCAGTTCAAGACCGGCTCCGGAATCATCGGCCAGCCGGTCACCTACCGCGGCCCCGACGGCAAGCAGTACGTGTCGGTGCTCAGCGGGGTGGGCGGCTGGGCGGGCGCGGTCGTCTCCGGCCAGCTCGACCCACGCGACGGCACCGCCGCCCTCGGCTTCGCCAACGCGATGAGCGATCTGGGGCAGTACACGAACAAGGGAGGGACGCTGTACACGTTTGGTCTGCCATGAGAAGGGTTCTTAGTTCTTGGTTCTTGGTTCTTAGTTTCGCGGCTTGCGCGCGTCCTGCGCCGTCGCGCGTGCTGCGCGTGTGCGCGGACCCGAACAATCTGCCGTACTCGAACTCGCGCCGGGAAGGCTTCGAGAACAAGATCGCCGCGCTCGTCGCGCGCGAGTTGCACGCCCGCGTCGACTACACGTGGTTTCCGCAGCGGCGCGGCTTTGTCCGCAACACGCTGAAGGCGGGCTTGTGCGATTGCGTCATCGGCGTTCCTTCGAATTACGAGCTGACGCTGGGGACGCAGCCGTACTACCGCTCGACCTACGTCTTCGTCTCGCGCCGCGACCGCCGCCTCGGCGTGGCCTCGCTCGACGACCCCCGCCTGCGCACGTGGCGCGTCGGCGTGCAGATGATCGGCAACGACCACGTCAACTCCCCGCCCGCCCACGCCCTGGCGAACCGCGGCGCGGTCGGCAACGTCGTCGGCTACATGGTCTACGACCCCGGCGCGATCGTCGACGCCGTCGCCCGCGGCGACGTCGACGTGGCCATCGTCTGGGGTCCGCAGGCGGCCTGGTTCGCGCGGCAGGAGCCGGTCGCCCTCGACCTCACACCGGTCTCGCCGCAGATCGACCTCCCGTTCCTCCCCTTCGTCTTCGACATCTCCATGGGCGTGCGCCGCGGCGACAACGCCTTGCGCGACGAGCTCGATCGGGTGCTCGAGCGCCGGCGCCCGGACATCGAGAAGATCCTCGACGATTACGGGGTGCCGCGTGTGTAAACCAGAAACCAGAAACCAGAAACCAGATCAGTCCCGACGCGTGCTTCGTGTTCTGGTTTCTGGTCTCTGGTTTCTGGTTTTCCCCGCCGCCTGCCATCGCGAGCTCCGCTCCATCCAGCCGAGCGCCCAGGAGTCGGCGCGCACGAAGGCGGCGCTCAACAATCCATACGAAGGCAACGCCTACGCGATCAGCCAGGGGCAGCAGCTCTTCGACAAATACAACTGCTCCGGCTGCCACTTCCACGGCGGCGGCGGCATCGGCCCGGCGCTGATGGACGAGGAGTGGATCTACGGCAGCACGCCCGCGGACATCTACCAGTCGATCGCCCAGGGGCGGCCGAACGGGATGCCGTCGTGGGGCGGGCACATTCCGGACTACCAGATCTGGCAGCTCGTCACGTACGTGCGCGCCGTCGGCGGCTTCGAGGGGAAGGTGGCTACGCCGTCGCGCGCCGAAGGGATGCAGGCGAAGAAGTGATGATCACCGGCATGCAGTCCGCGCTCGATCCGGCCGGGCCGCAGGCCGCGCGCATCGCCCAGCTCTTCTGGATCTTCACCTGGGTCAGCGTGGCCGTCTACGTCGTCACGCTCGTCTTCATCGCCGTGGCCGTCGTGCGCGGCCGGCGCAACGCGGAGCCCGACGTCGAGCACGAACACTCGCTGAAGGCCGGCGTCACGGCCGCGTCGGTGCTCACCGTCGTCATCCTCTTCGCCCTGCTCGTCACCAGCGTCGCCACCGGCAGCGCCATCGGCACGTTCGGCCGCGACGATCCGCGGCAGCTCGAGATCGGCGTCACCGGGCACCAGTGGTGGTGGGAGATCCACTATCCCGACGCCCTCGATCCGTCGGCGTCGATCACCGACGCGAACGAGATCCACATTCCCATCCACACGAAGGTGCTGCTGCGCGTGCAGACCGGCGACGTCATCCACTCGCTCTGGATCCCGAACCTCCACGGCAAGCGCGACCTCATCCCCGGCCGCGTGAACAAGCTCTGGATCGAGGCCGACACCCCCGGCGTCTACCGCGCGCAATGCGCCGAGTTCTGCGGCCTCCAGCACGCGCAGATGGCGCTGCTCGTCTTTGCGCATACGGCCGAGGACTTCGCGCAGTGGAAATCGTCGGCGTCGCAGGGAGCGGTGACGCCGGCGACGCCCGCGGCCGTCCGCGGCCAGCAAGTCTTCCTCGGCGCCCCCTGCGGCAAATGCCACAACATCACCGGCGTCGACGCTTACGGCACCGTCGGCCCCGACCTCACGCACATCGCCTCGCGAAAAACGATCGGCGCGGGAACGCTGCTCAACAACCGCGGGAACCTGGCCGGATGGATCAGCAACGCGCCGGCGATCAAGCCGGGAGTGGGGATGCCGCCGAATGTGATGAGCGCGGACGAGTTGCAGGATTTGTTGGCGTATTTGGAGACGCTGCGATGAATGCAGAATGCAGAATGCAGAATGCAGAATTCGCTGACGGCGCGCGCAGCGCGCTCATTCTGCATTCTGCATTCTGCATTCTGCATTTCGGGAGCCGCCCATGACCCCCGACTTCGTCCGCGAACGCGCAATGCTCGAAAAGACGTGGGGAAAGAACCGCGGCCTCCTCGGCTGGCTCTCCGACACCGGCCACAAGCCCATCGGCCTCCGCTACATCGTCACCGCCTTCTGCTTCTTCGCCTTGGGCGGAATCGAAGCGGCGCTCATGCGCCTCCAGCTCTCCCGGCCGAACAACCACGTCCTCAATCCAGACCTCTACAACCAGATCTTCACCATTCACGGCTCGACGATGATGTTCCTCTTCGCCGTGCCGGTCATGCTGGGCATGGGCGTCTACTTCGTCCCGCTCATGGTCGGGACACGCAACGTTCCCTTCCCGAAGCTCAACGCCTACGGCTACTTCGTCTACCTCGCCGGCGGGCTCTTTCTCTACGCCATGTTCTTCCTCGGCGCCGGGCCCGACGCCGGCTGGTTCTCCTACGTCCCGCTCTCCGGCCCGGCGTTCGACCCCGGCAAGCGCGCCGACACGTGGGCGCAGATGATCACCTTCACCGAGTTCTCCGCGCTCATCGTGGCCGTGGAGATCGTCGTCTGCGCCTTCAAGCAGCGCGCGCCCGGCATGTCCCTCAACCGTATCCCCCTCTTCGTCTGGTCGATGATCATGGTCAGCTTCATGGTCATGTTCGCCATGCCGGCGGTCATGCTCGACAGCACCTACCTCATCTTCGACCGCGCCTTCTCCATGCACTTCTTCAACCGCCCCGAGGGGGGCGATCCGATCTTCTTCCAGCACATGTTCTGGTTCTTCGGGCACCCCGAGGTCTACATCATCTTCATCCCCGGCCTCGGCTTCGTCAGCAGCATCGTCACCGCCTTCACCCAGCGAAAAATCTTCGGCTACGTGGCCATGGTCTCCACCCTCGTCATCACCGCCTTCATGGGCTTCAGCGTCTGGGTCCACCACATGTTCGCCACCGGCATCCCCCAGCTCGGCTCGAGCTTCTTCACCGCGGCCAGCCTGATGATCGTCATCCCTACCGGCGTGCAGATCTTCTGCTGGACGGCCACGCTGTGGAGCGGCCGCGTGCGCATCGCCACGCCGATGCTCTACGTCTTCGGCTTCTTCGTCGTCTTCATCGTCGGCGGGCTGACCGGGGTCATGCTCGGCTCCGTGCCGATCGACTGGCAGGTGCACGACACCTTCTTCGTCGTCGCCCACCTGCACTACGTCCTCATCGGCGGGGCCGTCTTTCCGCTCTTCGGCGCGCTCCACTTCTGGTTCCCGAAGTGGACGGGGCGGATGTACAGCGAAGCCCTCGGAACGCTCTCCTTCTGGCTCCTGCTGATCGGCTTCAACGTCACCTTCTTCCCGATGCACCTTCTCGGCCTCTACGGCATGCCGCGGCGCGTCTACACCTACGACGCCGGCACCGGCTGGGGCTCGCTGAACGCGCTGGCCAGCATGGGCGCAGCATTGATCGCTCTATCAATATTGACGATGTTGATCAACTTCGCGACCCATCGTCAACATGGCCCGCTGGCCGGGCCGAATCCGTGGCACGCCGACACCCTCGACTGGGCCGTCGCCTCGCCGCCGCCGCCGTACAACTTCCTGCATATCCCCGTCGTCTCCGGACTGAGCGCCGTCTGGGACGCCGCGCCCGACCAGCCCTACGTCACCGGCATCCGCTTCGATAAGCGCGAGGTCCTGGTCACGAAGACCCTCGACGCCGAGCCTGACCACAAGCACGAGCTCCCCGGCCACTCCCTCGCCCCGTTTCTCCTGGCCGTGACGACGACGATCGGCCTCATCGGCTCGATCTTCTTCGGCTGGTGGTTCACGGTCGGGATGGTCTCGAGCGGTGTCGTGCTGATCTACTGGTTCTGGCCGAGGAGCGAGGACGTGCGCGAGCAGCTCCTCGTGGAGGAAGCGCGATGACCCACCGCGTCATCGACGTCTCCGCGCTCGAAGAGGAGACCGCCGACAGCCGCGCCGTCCTCTGGTGGGGCAACCTCGGCATGATGGCCATCGAGGGCACCATCTTCGCGATGCTCATCGCCACGTACCTCTACCTGCGCGTGGTCAACCTCGACTGGCCGCCGAGCACCGTGCCGCGGCCCGATCTCCTCTGGCCGTCGGTCAACCTCGGCATCCTCCTGCTGACCTTCATCCCCGCGCTGATCCTCGACCGCGCCGCGCTGCGCGACAACGTCCCCCTCTGCCGCCTGGCCCTCGGCGCCTGCATCGTCGCCGGCGTCGCCTTCCTCGTCATCCAGTGCCGCGTGCTCGCGGACCTCGGCTACAAGTGGAGCGACCACGCCTACGGCTCCGTCGTCTGGACCAGCGTCGGCTACCACATGCTTCACGTCATCGCCGCCACCGCGGAGACGGCTCTCCTCTTCGTCTACGCGCTGGTGCGCCCGATCCTGAAGAAGCAGCGCCTCGACTTCCGCTGCACCGCCGTCTACTGGTACTTCGTCATCCTGATGTGGCTGCCGTTCTACTTCATTGTTTTCATCGCACGATGATCGCCGTCCGCTCGAGCTCCGTCGCCCTCTGGAACGGGATTCTCACCGGCCCGATCGCCTTCGCCATCGTCTTCGAGCTGAAGTACGCGCTGATCGACTACGTCTGCCGCAATCACGCGCACTGGCTCTTCTGGATTTTTTTCCTCGGCGGGCTGGCGCTCTGCGCATTCGGCGCGTTCACCGCCTGGGCAGGTGTGCGGCGCGACGACGGCGATCTCGGTGCGCCAGCGGCCCGCGCTCATTTCATGGGCCTCGCCGGCATCGGACTCTCGATCTCCTTCGCCATCTTCATCGTCGCTCTGATGATTCCCGACCTGTACCTGAGGCCATGCGAATGATCACGGAGTGGTCATGGGAGCCGCCCGTCATCGTTCCCTTGGCCATCACGTTCATCCTTTACGCGATCGGATCGCGCAACGATCCGCGCCGGCAAAAGATCGCCTTCTACGCCGGCTGGCTCTCCCTCGTCGTCGCGCTCGTCTCCCCGCTCGATCATCTCAGCGAAGTCCTCTTCTCCGCGCACATGGCCCAGCACGAGCTGCTGATGGTCGTGGCCGCGCCGCTGCTCGTCCTAGGCCGTCCGCTGGCGGCGTTCCTCCGGGCCGCGCCGGCGCCGTGGCGCCTGCCATTGGCGCGCTGGACGCAGCGCGCCCCCCTCGCCGCGGCGTGGCGGACGGTCACGAATCCGCTCGTCGCCACGATCGTGCACGGCATCGCCCTCTGGACGTGGCACCTTCCCGCGCTCTACCAGGCCACGCTGCGCAGCGACGCCATCCACGCCGCGCAGCACTGCTCGTTCCTCTTCAGCGCCACGCTCTTCTGGTGGTCGCTCATCCATGGCCGCTGGGGCCGCCTCGGCTACGGCGCCGCCATCGCCTACGTCTTCGTCACCGCCGCGCACAGCGGCGCTCTCGGCGCCCTCATCACCTTCGCCCCGACCGTGATCTACCCCGTTTACGGCTCGCTCGACGACCAGCAACTCGCAGGCCTCATCATGTGGATCCCCGCGGGCGTGCTGCTGACGATCGCGGCGGTGGCGCTGATGGTAGGGTGGCTCGCGGAGGCGGAGAGGCGGGTGTCGTTGGGTAAACCAGAAACCAGAAACCAGAAACCAGAAGCAATCGTCATGATCGTCGTCGTTTCTGGTTTCTGGTTTCTGGTTTCTGGTTTCTCCGTGGCGTGCGCAAAACGCGAACCTGCCATTCCCGGCGACGCCGACCGCGGCCAACAGCTCATCGCCCAATACGGCTGCACCGCCTGCCACCTCGTCCCCGGCGTGAAAGGGCCGAAAGGGATGGTCGGGCCGTCGCTCGACCACATCGCCACGCGCACCTACATCGCCGGCAAATTTCAGAACAGCGTCCCGGCCATGACCAAGTGGCTGCAGAACCCGCAGGCGATGGATCCGACGAACGCGATGCCGAACCTCGGCGTCACGCCCGCCGACGCCCGCGACATCACCGCCTACCTCTACACGCTCAGATGAAGCTCCTGCTCCTGCTGCTGAGCGTCCTCTACGTGACGAATGAGCGCGAGGGCTCGGTGATGGCGATCGACACCGCCACGCGCAAGGTCGTGGCGCGCGGCGTCGCCGGCACGCGCACGCGCGGCATCGTCCTCGCGCCCGACGGCAAGCGGCTCTACGTCGCCGTCAGCCATTTCAAGGGGAAGCCGTGGATCGGGCCGGACGAAGTCGTGGCCATCGACGCCACGACGCTGACAGTCGTGCGCCACTACAAAGCCGGCACCGACCCCGAGGGCATCGCCCTGACGCCGGACGGCGCGCGCTTCGCCGTGTCCAACGAGGACGCGGGCACCGCCTCGATCGTCGAGACCAAGAGCGGGCGCACCGTCGCCGCGCTCGTCGTCGGCACCGAGCCCGAGGGCGTGGCGGCGAGCCCGGACGGGCGGTGGATCTACATTACCGGCGAGACCAGCAACACCGTCAGCGTCATCGACGCCAAGGCGGCGAGAGTCGTCGCCAACGTCTTCGTCGACGCCCGGCCGCGCGGCGTGATCGTCTCGCGCGACTCCGCCCGCGCCTACGTCACGAGCGAGGTCGCCGGCAGCGTCAACGTGATCGACGCGCGGCAGCATCGCGTCACCGCGCACATCAAGCTCGGCGGACCGCACCATCCCGTCGGCCTCGTCCTCTCGCCCGACGAACGAACACTCTACATCGCCACGGGGCGCGGCAACAGCGTCGCCGTGATCGACACGGCCACGAACCGCGTCGAGCGCTTCATCGCCGTCGGGCAGCGGCCGTGGGGAATCGCCATCGCGCCCGACGGCCGGACGCTCTACGTCGCGAACGGTTTGTCGAACGACGTTTCGGTCATCGACCTCGGCACGGCGCGCGTCGTCGCCACCATCAAAGTCGGTGACGGGCCGTGGGGAGTGGTCCTTGGGCATTAAGTTCGCTATTGCATGACGTTCTTCGTCCGCAAGCGCCTGGCGCTCGGACCCATTCGCTTCGGCGTCTCGCCGCGGCAGCGCCTCGAGGCCATCGACGGCGATCCGGCCCTGAGCACCGGGGCGGGCGGGGAATTCGTGCGCCGCGGCGGGCGGCACGGCTTCTTCTTCGGCGACACGACGCGCTTCGACGCGCCGTCGCTGCCGGTGGCGAAGTCGATCTCCTCCACGCCGTTCTGGACATCGATGAAGGCGCACCTCGGCTTCGTCGCGCTGGCGGCCGCCGGCATCGTCTTCGTCCTCCTAGGCTTCGCCGTCATCGCCCGCAAAGGAGCGCAGGGCTGGGTCGAGGTCATCCTCGGCGCCGCGATGATCGGCGCGCCGATCGCCCTCACTGCTCGCGAGCGCAACGAACTTCGCGAAAAAGAGCAGCGCGAGCGCGCCGAGCGCGAGGCCGTGGAGAAGCGCAACCGCGAGCTCCTCGCCGCCTACACGAGCGCCCTCGAGCGCGTCCGCCGCGAGCGCACGCCCGATGCGCTGGCCGCGCTGGCGCGCGAGCGCGAGGCCCTCACCCTGCCCGACGAGATCTGGGTTCCGGCCGCGCGGCGGACCGTGCTCCTCATCGGCTTCGAGGAGCTGGCCAAGGGCTCGACGAAGGTCATCGACGACGTCGCCCGCGCCGCCGGGCTGACCGACGCCGACCTCGCCGCGATCAAGGCCGACATCTACCGCGCCGTGCTCTGGCACCTCCTCGCCGACGACCGCGCCGGCGAAGCGCAGGAGGCGCGCCTCCGCGAGCTCGCCTCCGAGCTCGGCACCGCCGGCAACGACGACGCCGCCGGGCAGTTCCGCCGCCTCCGCGGCATCACGGCCAAAAACCTCCCGCAGGTCGAGTCGCCGGTGACGCTCGGCTTCCAGGAGCGCGCCATCCACACCGCCGGGCCGCTGGTGATCACGAACAAGCGCCTGATCGTCCGCGAGAGGAAGCAGATCGACATTCCGCTGCCGCAGCTCAATGACATTGACGTGGACGCCGACGAGGGCACGCTCACCATCGACAACGCCGTGACGAAGAAGCCGCTCGTCGTCCGTGTCGACGACGCCATCTACACGGCCGCGCTGCTGGAGCTCGCCGCGGGACTCGATCAGCGGCCGAAGAGGTTCGTGTAGCGCTTCGGCTCCGGGTAGGGCACGTCGCCTTTGATGGCCTTCCACAGAATCCGGTTGAAGGCATCGTCGTCGTTCGCGTCGGCGCGCGTGAAATCGAGTTGCGCGTGCTCCGCTCTCGGCGGATTTTTCTCCTTCATGTCCGCGGACGGCTGCAGCGCCTTGTACGGCGCGAGATCGGGCTGGGCGGCGAAGATGCCGCGGAGCGGGCGGCCGAAGTGGTCGAACTGCGAAAGCGAGCCGAGGCCGAGGATCTCCTCCATCGTGGCGATCACGTCCGTCGTGTTCACGAAACGGTGGATCGTGCCGGGGCGGTTGTACGCGGAGATCACGTACATCACCGAGCGGTGCGAATCGACGTGGTCGGGGCCGCTCTGGGCATCGTCCTCGAGCACGAAGACGGCCGTGTCGCGCCAGAACGGCGTCGACGACAGCGCCTCGATCATCCGGCCGAGGGCGAGATCGTTGTCGGCCATGTAGGCGCGCGGCGTCGGCATGTCCGGCGACGTCCCCGAGGTGTGATCGTTCGGCAGGCGGACGATCTCCAGCGCCGGCATCGCGCCGCGCTTGACGAGCTCGTTCAGCTCGGCGATCCAGAGGTCGGCGCGCTTCTGATCGGGAATGTTCATGTCGAAGCCGGGAAAGTCGTGCGCCGTCGTGTCGATCAGCGCGCGGCGCGTGCCGAGGGACCACTCCTTGTCGTGCGCGACGAACTCGCCGTAGTTGCGCAGCGAGATCCCCTTGCGCACCGCCAGGTCCCACAGGTAACCCGTCGACGGCGCGGCCACGTCGTCGTCATCGTCGACGATCGTGTCGCGGTTGCCGCCTTCGTAGTCGTACGTGCGCCCGCGCCGGCCGTACGCCAGCACGACCGTCTTCTCCGTGTAATCGCTCGTGTAGGCAGCCGTCGACCAATTGTGTCCCTGCGCGCTCACCTCGGCGTTGACGAAGAAGCGGTCGAAGAGGCCGAAGCGCGCCGCCAGGGCGTGGTGATTCGGCGCGGAGTCGGGGCCGAAGAACAGCAGCGACGGATCGCCGTCGCCTTCCTTCACGTCGCCGAGGACCTGATCGTACGTGCGATTCTCCTTGATGATGTAGATCACGTGCTTGAACGGCGGATAGCGCGGCGTGCCGGCGCGCGGATGCCAGCCGTTCGCCTTCGCCACGCGCTTCGACAGCGGCGCGAGCTCGATCGCGGCAGGGAACGACAGCACCGTGCCGTTGAGCTGCCCGAGCGTGTAGTCGGGCGAGTCGTACGAGAACTTCTGATCGGGCTGCGCGCGATGCGGATTCGGCGCACTGCCGCGGCCCTTGGCGTTGACGACAACGACGTCGTTCCCGGCGGCGACGAGCGCGGACGGATACCACTCCACGGGAACGCGGCCGAGCATAGCCAACGTCTTCGCATCGAAGACGGCGACGGCGTTGTTGTCGGCCTCGGCGACGAAGAGACGGCCGCGCGCCACGGCGAGCGCGTTCGGCGTGCTCCCCTCCCGCGGCCCGCCCGGCGCGGAGTCGCTGAGGGTCTTGATGACTTTGTTCGTCACCGTGTCGACGACGACGATCTGGTCCGTCGTCGCGCAGGTGACGAAGAGGCGCTTGCCGTCGATGGCCATCGCCGAGGGATGCCGGCCGACGTTGATGACCGCGCGCCGCTCGAGCAAGCCGTTCGCGGGACGGAAGACGTCGACGGTGTGGTCGCCCCAGCAGGAGACGTAGACGTCGCCGTTCGCGGCGACGACGACGCCGTACGGGTAGCGTTCCGTCGCCAGCTGCTGCACGACGTGGCGCGTGGCGGTGTCGACGACGGTGATGGCGTCGCCGAGGTTTTCGACGACGTAGAGGCGCTTGCCGTCGGGCGAGAGCGCCAGGCCCGCGGGGTAGCGTGTGCCCGGCAACTTCGGATCTTTCTTCGGAGGTGCCAGTGCGATCGTGCCGTCGGCGGTCGCGCGGCGGTCGCTCCAGCGATAGACGTGCACGACGTCGTCGTTGCCGCCGCTAGTGTAGAGGGTCTTGCCGTCGGGCGCGAAGGCGAGGCCGAGGAACGCGGCGTTCTGACCGGCGGTCTGCTCGATCCTGCCGGTGGCGCGATCGACGACCTGGATGCCCTCGCCCGGCTGCCGCCAGCCGCAGAGGAGGAGGACAACGCGGTCACCCTCGGGCGTGAGCACCGCCGCGGTCGGGAAGTTGCCGACCGGATGCGACGGCGCGACGGGGTCGAGGGTGACGCCGGTGGGAAGCTGCGCGCTCGCGGAGAGCGCGACGAGAAGGAGCGGGAGGAATCGGACTCGCATTGCGGTGCGATGATAAGGCCATGACCGCGCTCTTCGTCTCCCACGGCGCGCCGGCGATCGCCATCGAGGACGACGCCTACACGCGCACGCTGCGCGAATACGGGCACACGCTCGCCGGAGCGCGCGCGGTCGCGGTGGTGTCCGCGCATTGGGAAGCGCCGCCGCCGGTGCGCGTGAACGCAGTGGCGCGGCCGGAGCCGATCTACGACTTCGGCGGCTTCCCGCAAGAGCTGTACACGATGCGCTACGACGCGCCGGGCCATCCCGAGCTGGCCGGCGAGATCGCCGCGCGGATCGGCGGGGTGCTGGAGACGACGCGCGGATGGGACCACGGGCTGTGGGTGCCACTACACGTGATGCTGCGCGACAACGCGATTCCGGCGGTGGAGATCTCACTGCCGCGAGGCGTGCCGCCGCGCGAGCTCCTCGCGCTCGGCCGCGCTCTCGGCGCGCTGCGCGACGAAGGCGTCGTCGTGGCCGGCAGCGGCGGGATCGTGCACAACCTGCGCGCGCTGAATTTCGGCGACAAGGACGCGCCGCCCGCCGGGTGGGCGGCGGCCTTCGACGCCTGGGCATGGGAGAAGATCGAGGCGCGCGACTTCGACGGCCTCGCGGAGTACCGCACGAAGGCGCCCCACGCGGAGCTGGCGGTGCCGACGCCCGAGCACTTCGACCCCGTGTTCGTCCCCCTCGGCGCCGCCCGCGAGGACGACGAGCTCGTGAACGTCTTCGCCGGCTTCCATTACGCCACGCTGTCGATGCGGACGTTCGCATTTCGGTAGAAAATTGTTCGCATGGCCGAACCTCTCGATCTATCCCAGCGATTTGCCTGTGCGGTGTTCGACCTCACCCTGCGCGGGGAGATGGTCGGCAACGGAACGCTCTTCAGTCCACGAAACGTGGTCGTGCCGCTCTCCGTGGCCAAGGATCCCAAGCATGCCTACCAGGTCGAATTCGAGCCGAACATCATCCGGGCCGCGACGGTCGCCGTCGAGGTTCCGTCGCTCGACGTCGCCATCCTCCGTCTTGATGGCGATCAAGGGCCTGTCGTGCTGCAAACGCCTGTCGCCGGGAACCGTCTCATCGACGACATCCATCTCCTGCACGGCATCCTCTCCGTCCCCGAGTGCTCCGCGCAGCGCGCGCTCGTGGCCCTCGGCATCCTCCCGTCCGACGTTCATGTCGCGCGCTCCGCCGAGGACGTCCGGCAGATCTCCGGGTGCTCGTTCCACTCCGGGCGAATCCTCGGAAAGAGCGTTTGACCCGCGCCGACTGGAGCCTCGCCGCGCAGTCGCTGAAGCGGCCCTACCCGGTCAGCCTGTGGATGGTCCTCTTCCTCGCGCTGATTCCGTTCTACATTTTCATCGCCGCCTTCATGCCCGGGCGCGCGCTGCATGTCCCGGCGCTGGCGCTGGACCGCGCCGTGCCGCTGCAGCCCGCGTGGGCGCTGGTCTACGGAACGCTCTACCTCTACGTCATCCTGCTACCCGTCTTCGTCGTCCGGGATGCCGAACAAATCCGCCGGACGATTTTTGCGTATCTCAGCGTGTGGATCTCCGCGTACGCCTGTTTCCTCGCCTATCCGACGGTCGCCACGCGGCCGGCCAAGGTGATCGGCGAGGGCTTCATCCTCTGGGGCCTGCGCTCGCTCTACGACTTCGATCCGCCGTACAACTGCTTCCCGTCGCTCCACGTCGCGCATTCGTTCGTCTCGGCGCTGGCCTGCTGGCGCGTCCATCGCGGCGTCGGCATGGCGGCGACGATGGCGGCCTCGCTCATCGGCTTGTCGACGCTGTTCACGAAGCAGCATTACATCGTCGACGTGATCGCCGGCATCGGTTTGGCCGCGATGGCCTGGGCCGTCTTCCTGCGCAATCCGTCCGGCGGGACCTCCGAGTCCGACCGCCGGCTGGCGCCGCTGCTCGCGTTGGGCACCGTGGCGCTCGTCGGCATCGCCTTCGCCGGATTCTTCGTGGCCTACCTGTTCAGCGCTTGAGCGGGCCCCTGTCCCCTGACATAAGGAGAAACGCATGCATCCGACCGACAAAGCCGCGCGGGTCGCGGGAGCGTGGTATCTATCGATGGGCCTCACCGGTCCGTTCAGCCTCATTTACGTGCCGAGCAAGCTGATCGTGCGCGGCAACGCCGCGGAGACGGCCGGCCGCGTCCTCGCCCACGAGACGATGTTCCGCCTGGCCATCCTGGCCGACCTGGCCGGCGCGGTCATCTTCATCGGCGCGGCGCTGGCGCTCTACCGCCTCTTCCGGGACGTGAGCCGGACGCGTGCCGCGCAGATGGTCACGCTCGCCGCCGTCTCCGCCGGCATCGTGTTTTTCAACGCGCTGAACAACATCGCCGCCCTCCTTCTCTTCCGCGGCGGCGAGTTCTTGAACGCCTTCGAGAAGCCCCAGCGCGAGGCCCTGGGCATGCTCTTCATCCGCCTGCACGGCCAGGGCAACTCCATCAACGAGATGTTCTGGGGACTGTGGCTGCTCCCCTTCGGCATCCTCGTTTTTCAATCGCGCTTCATGCCGCGCTTCATCGGCGTCTGGCTGGTCATCAACTGCTGGGCGTACGTGGCCCTCAGCGTCATCGCCCTCTTCGCCCCGCAATACTCCGGCATGGCCTTCAAGATCGCGCAGCCGGCGCTCCTCGGCGAGCTCGCGGTCATGCTCTGGCTGCTGATCAAGGGCGCGAAGGTCGCGCCGCTGCCGGTGCCCGCGGCGGCGTGACCGATCGCACGCTCGAATCGTGTGAAACGTTGGAGGGATGGCCGTCACTACTCCTTTGCCGCCGGGAGAACTTCACCACAACGGTGAGGCCCGTCCCGGCGCCAGGAGGAGGAATCATGGCCATCACCATGCAAGGCTCGTGGACTGTCTCGCTCAAGTCCTTCGAGTCATTCGAGCCCCAGCAGCGCTTCACCATCTCGGCCGCGGCGACTGGCAACGGAACGTACGACGTCAAGGCCGGCACGGCGCCCGTCAACGTCACCGGACCCCATTGGCTGCTCGTCGTCGAGATTCTCAAAGGCGGGATATGGGTCGCCGAGCACGACCGCATCACCTTCCCGACCATTAGCGGCGGCACGTATCGATTCGACATCGAGGCCGACAGCGACGAGCACGAGCCGGTCTGGGACGACGTGGTCCTC
>JBKOUP010000066.1:0-11415 GCA_046723495.1 Acidobacteriota bacterium | reverse complement strand
GCCGCGGACCGCGGTCGTCCATGACTGGCTGACGGGGATGCGCGGCGGGGAGCAGGTGCTCGAGGCCATCCTCGAGCTCTACCCCGGCGCGGAGCTCTTCACCCTCTTCCACTTTCCGGGCACGACGTCGCCGGCCATCGAGGCGCGCACGATCCACACCTCCTCGCTGCAGCGCCTGGCCTCGCAGGCCTCCGACTACCGCACGCTCCTGCCGCTCTTCCCGCGGGCCATCCGCGAATTCGATCTGTCGGGCTTCGACCTCGTGATCTCGTCGAGCCACTGCGTGGCCAAGGGCGTCGACGCCAAAGGCAAACCGCACATCTGCTACTGCCACACGCCGATGCGCTACATCTGGGACCGCTTCGACGACTACTTCCCGCGCTCGCGGCCGCTGCGACGGCTGGCCGTCTCGGTCATCGCCCGGCGCCTGCGCAAGTGGGACGTGAAGACCGCCGCGGGCGTGACGCGCTTCGTGGCGAACTCGAATTTCGTCCGCGACCGCATCCGCCAGTATTACGACCGCGACGCCGTGGTCATTCATCCCTTCGTGAACGACGATTTCCTGGCCGCGCCGCTGGCCGAGGAGCGCGGCGACTACGACGTCGTCCTCTCCGCGCTCGTGCCGTACAAGCGCATCGACCTGGCCGTCGCCGCGGCCGAGGGGAGCGGGCGGAAGCTCGTCGTCATCGGCGGCGGCCCGATGCTCGCCGAGCTCCGCGCCCGCGCCGCCCCCAACGTTCGCTTCCTGGGACACGTACCGAGGACAACCGTGATCGAGCAGGTCTCCCGCGCGCGCAGCCTGATCCTTCCCGGCATCGAGGACTTCGGCATCACTCCGCTCGAGGCCATGGCGGTCGGCACGCCGGTCGTCGCCCTCGGCCGAGGGGGCGTGCTCGACTCCGTCGTGCCGGGCGCCACCGGAATTTTCTTCGCCGAAGCGGAGGTACACTCGCTGCGCCGGGCGTTGGACGAAGTGGCTTCGCGCTCGTGGGACCGCGCGGCCATCCGCGCGCACGCGGCGCGGTTCACGCGGGCGGCGTTTCAGGAGCAGTTCCGGCAGGTCGTCGATTGATCGAGAAAAAGCACAGGGCCCTGGCGTCGATCTACCTCGTCAACGACGCGGTGGCCTCGAACCTCGCCATGCTGGCGGCGTGGTTCCTCCGCTTCCGCTTCGAGGTCATCCCGGTGACGAAGGGGCCGCAGGACCTCTCGACGTACGCGGCCCTCCTGCCGATCGTGACGATCGTCTTCCCGCTTGCCTTCGCCGTGCAGGGGCTTTATCGCATCCGCCCGGCGCGCTCGAAGACGGAGGAGTGGCTGGCCGTGGCCATCGGCTCGGTGGTGGCGACGGTGGTGCTCTCCGGCGTGCTGCTGTGGGTGCGCCCGGCGAAGACGGACGTCCTCTACTCGCGCGCCACGCTGGCGATGTTCATGCTCTGCGCGATCGTCTTCGTCATCGTCGGCCGCGTCTTCGTGCGCGCCTTCGTCGAGCGCCGCCACCGCGGCGGCCGCGACCTCGACCGCGTGCTCATCGCCGGCAACGGAGAGCTGGCCCGGGCGGTGGTGGAACGGATCGAAGGGCATGGGGAGCTGGGGTTCCGGATTGTGGGGTATTTGGATGAGGGGACAGGGGACAGGGGACGGGTGACAGATGATGTTCTCGCGACGGCACCACCTGTCCCCCGTGCCCTGTCCCCTGTCCCCTTGCTCGATCTCGCCTGCCTCGGCTCCATCGACGACGCCGAGCACGTCATCGAAGCCCATGCCGTCGACCACGTTTTCGTCGCCCTCCCGCACGCATCGTCGAAGGCCATGATGGCCCTGCTCGACCGGCTCGTGCGCAGCTGCGTGTCGATCCACGTCGTCCCCGACCTGCTGCAGTTCATGGTCCTCCGCTCGCGCGTCGAGGACATCGACGGCCTGCCGACGATCAACCTCTCCGAGACGCCGCTCGAGGGATGGAGCCGCTTCGTCAAACGCGGATTCGACCTCGTCGTGGCCGGGGCGATGACCATCGTCTTCTCGCCGATCATGCTGGCCACCGCGTTGGCCATCTGGCTCGAAGACCGCGGCCCGATCTTCTACCGCCAGGTGCGCATGGGCCTCGACGGAAAGCCGTTCGAGATCCTCAAGTTCCGCTCCATGCGCGTCGGCGCGGAGCGGGAGACGGGCGCGAAGTGGGCCGAGCGCGACGACCCGCGGCGCACGCGCGTCGGGCGCCTCATCCGGGCCTGGTCGCTCGACGAGCTGCCACAGCTCTGGAACGTCCTGCGTGGCGACATGAGCGTCGTCGGTCCGCGCCCGGAGCGCCCGCAGTTCGTCGAGCAGTTCCGCGCCGAGCTCCCGCACTACATGCTGCGCCACAAAGTCCGCGCCGGGATGACGGGGTGGGCGCAGGTGCACGGCTGGCGCGGGAACACGTCGATCCGCATGCGCATCGAGCACGACCTCTACTACATCGAGAACTGGTCGCTGATGCTCGACCTGAAGATCCTCTTCATGACCGTGCTGCACGGCCTGCGTCACGAGAATGCCTACTGAGACGCTGACGTCGTTCGTCCTGACGTCGCCGGCCGATCCGATGCTGCGCGATGCCATCGCCGAGGCATTGCGCGCGGAGCCGGCGGCGCGCGTGGCGCTCTTCGAGCAGCGCCTTCGCGAGATCGACGAGTTCATGCAGGGCCGGCCTGACGAGATGCCGTTCAAAGTCGTCATGTTCACCGGCACCGACGGCTCGCGCATCTACCGCAGCCGCGCCGGCCGCGCGATCGTCATCGATCCCGCCGGGACGATGTGGCGGGGGCGCAGCTACGAAGACTTCGACACGGAGTACACGATCACCGACTCGTCGTGCACGATCGCCGCGCTGACGCCGCTGTACGCGCAGATGCAGCGATATCAGTAGGAGAAGAACTGCTCCGCCGCGCGGGGATTGAGTAAAAGGGATGCTCGAAGCTGAGGTAGGCGAAGACGGCTCGCGAGTGGTCGCTGCCCATCGGCGCGGCGATGCCCGGCACGATCTGCAGCTTTCCGACGTCGTGCGCCCAGCGCAGGCCCGGCGAGACCGTCATCACCTTTCCGTCGTAGCGCGTTTCGAGCATCAGATGCACCTTCGGCAGCGGGGCGACGATGGCGCTTCCGCCGGCGCTCCACGTCGTGGTGTGGTCGATCCTCGTCGCGCCGGCGTTCCAGTGCGTGACGAAGCGGTCGTTCACGGCCACGCTAACGGGGAGGTTGGCGTCGAAGCCGTAGCCGCCGCGTTTCCGCTTCATCAGCGACAGCCGCGGCGCCACGGCCAGGCGGGCGTTGCCGTCGCCGGCGAGCTGGTAGCGGTAGTTGAGCAGGGCGTCGCCGCCGCCGCGCTGAGCGGGCAGCGTGTAGCTGAGCTGGTGGGTGAGGCCGCGCACCGGCCACTCCTGCGTGAATGTGGCGACGTTGCGCGTGTACGTGAAGATGTGCTGGACGACGCCGGCCTCCTGGTTGTAGGCCTCCTCGATGAGGAAGCTGTTGTCCTGGATGGCCAGCGGCTCGGCGGCGAAGGCGGGGAGGGCGACGAGGAGCAAAAGGAAACAGCGGCGGGCGGTCGTCATGAGACTGAGTCTCAGTCCAACCGCTACGCCGCCGCCGTGTCCCGTGTCACGAGTCAAAGTGCGCCCTGTGACCCGTCCCCTGTCCCCTGTCCCCTAAATCGTGGCCAATCTCTGCAGCCCGTCCGCCACGATGAACGTCGAGCCCCGCACCTCGAGCAGCTTCTGCCGGCGGAAGTCCGAGAGCGTCCGCGTCACCGTCTCCCGCGTCGCCCCGATCATCTGGGCGATCTCTTCGTGCTTGAGCAACACCGTCATGCGGATCCCGTTCGACACGCGCGTCCCCGTCCGCTCCGACCAGTTCACCAGCAGGCGGGCCAGCTTGTCGCCGGTGTTCTGGGCCAGGCCGAGGGACCGGATATCGTTGTGCGCGGACGCGCAGTTGTCGGAGAGCTGCATGGCCAGGTTCATCGAGGCCTGCGGATACTTCTGGATGAAGCGGAGAAAATCGTCGCGGCGGATGAAGTCGACCTGCGTCGGCATCAGCGTCTCGGCCGAGATCTCGTGGGGCTTGCCGAGCATGGCCGCGCTCACGCCGAGGACCTGGCCGGGCTCGACGACGCTGACGATCAGCGTCCGTCCGGCGGCGGAGAGCATGGTCTGCTTCACCCGGCCGCTGCAGAGGATGTAGACGCCGCGCGCCTCTTCGCCCTCGACGAAGAGCAGCGCGCCCTTCGGCTGGACGACGGTGTTGGTGATGGAGGAGAGCTCGGCGACCGCCTCATCGTTGAGGTTGCAGAAGGGCCGGCTGCTGCGGACCGGGCACTCTTTGCAGTTGTGGTAGACCTCGAGGTTGTACGGTGTAGCCATTGTGCGCATCCTTTCGTTCGACAGTGACTAATCTCGCACCGCGCTGTGATTTCCGCCACGCGTGGATGTGCAGCCACCCACGCGCGGACGCGCAGTGCCGAGCCCGCCCCACGAGGTGGGCGCGAGGTGGGCGACTTTCGGTAACATCGGCCCCCGCATGGGTAAACACTCCGACGCTCTCTTTCAGCGCGCCCAGGAAGTCATCCCCGGCGGCGTGAACTCCCCCGTCCGCGCCTTCGGCGGGGTGGGCGGGACGCCCCCCTTCATCGAGATGGCCCAGGGATCGCGCATCTTCGACGCCGACAACCTCCAGTACATCGACTGTGTCGGCTCCTGGGGCCCGATGATCCTCGGCCACTGCCACCGCTACGTCGTCGAGGCGGTCAAGAAGGCCGCCACGCGCGGCTTCTCCTTCGGCGCGCCGACGGCCGGCGAGATCGAGTTGGCCGAGATGGTCATCCAGGCCTTCCCGTCGATCGAGATGCTCCGCATGGTCAGCTCCGGCACCGAGGCCACGATGAGCGCGCTGCGCCTGGCCCGCGCGGCCACGGGGCGGCGGAAGGTGATGAAGTTCGACGGCGGCTACCACGGCCACGTCGACTCGCTGCTGGTCAAGGCCGGCTCGGGGGCGGCCACGTTCAACCATCCCGACTCCGCCGGCGTCCCCGCCGAGATCACGAATCTGACGGTGAGCGTGCCGTACAACGACCTCAAAGCCGTGCGCGAGGCGATGGACGGCGACGTCGCCGCGATCATCGTCGAGCCGGTGGCCGGGAACATGGGCTGCGTCCCGCCGGCCGCGGGATTCCTGAAGGGCCTGCGGCAGATCTGCGACGAGCGCGGCACGCTGCTGATCCTCGACGAGGTCATGACCGGCTTCCGCGTCTCCTACGGCGGCGCGCAGCAGCTCTACGGGATCAAGCCCGACATCACGACGCTCGGGAAGATCATCGGCGGCGGGATGCCGATCGGCGCGTACGGTGCCTCGCGTAAGCTGATGGAGCTCGTCTCGCCGCTCGGCCCGATGTACCAGGCCGGGACGCTGTCGGGGAACCCGGTGGCCGTCGCCGCCGGCCGGGCCACGCTGAGCGTGCTGAAGAACTCGTCGATCTACGCTGATCTCGAGGAGCGCAGCGCCGAGTTCGAGGCGGGGGTGAAGGCCGGCGCGGAGAAGCACGCCGTGGCCGTGACGATGAACCGCGTCGGCTCGATGTGGACGATTTTCTTCAACGACGGGCCGGTGACGGACTTCGAGTCGGCGAACCGCTCGAACCGCGAGAAGTTCGCCCGCTTCTTCCACCTGATGCTCGACGAGGGCGTGTATCTGCCGCCCTCCCAACTCGAGGCCGCGTTCTTCTCGGCCGCGCACGCGAAGAAGGACATCGTGCAGATGATCGAGCGGGTCGACCGGGTGCTCAAGAAGATTGCCTGGGAGTTTAGCTAAGCGAGGGATTAACTATAGATTAGAGCGAAGCTGATCCAATATCTCCCGCTCCGCCAGCACGTGCAACTCGCGACAACGCGCCCACGCCGCGTCGGCGCGTTTCAGCAACGCCTCGCGATCCTTCACGCCGGCCAGGTTGATGCAGACGTTCTGATACGCGCCCGCCGCCGCGGCCCGCGCGACCTGCGCGCCGACGCCGGCGTCGGAGAGCGAGGCTTGCAATCCGATGCGGGCGATCTCGCGGCAAAGTTCGATGACCTCCCCGCAGCGTTCGAGCACTGACAGCGGCACCTCGGCCGCGCCGATGGTGGCGGCCTCGATGGCGGCGTCGCGCTTGGGATCGTCCTTCGGAATGCGGAACGACTCGAGCAGGCGGTCGAAGGCCTCGGTGTCGGCATCGACCGCGGCGAGGAATTGGTCCTTCAGCTCCTGCCCGCGCACGGCGATGCGGTCGAGCTCCGCGTGCTTCGCCTCGAATCCCTTCTTCGTGTGCGAGAGCACCGCGACCATCGAGGCCAGCGCCGCGCCCATCGACGCCGCCAGCGCGGAGACGGAGCCGCCGCCGGGCGCGGGAGCGTCGCTGGAGAGCTCGTCGACGAAGTCGCGCACGCTCATGGAGGCGAGGCGCGGCCTCGCGGCGAGTCGGTACTCGATCACGCGCTCGTTCGGATCGAAGGGCTTGACCTCGGAGAGGCCGAGGGTGCGGATGGCGGTGTGGATCAGCGCGGCCTCGGGGACGCCGGTGGGGCGGCCCATCTTGGCGAGGTAGTGGCGGCCGGCCTCGAGGAGCACGGAGCGCGGCACGAGGCCGACGATCTCCGAGCCGGTCACGCGCAGGCCGCGATCGCGGGCGCGCTCGTCGCAGGTGTCGAAGGCGAGGTGGAGCGGTGTGACGTCGAGGTCCGTCAGGTTGATCGACACCTGCGCGCAGCCGAACTCGGCGATGACCCAGCCGACGGCCTTGACCGACTTGAGGATCCCCGGCTCCCACACCGGCTCGCCCTTGGCGTCGAGGACGGGGTTGCCGTCATCGTCGCGCTTCATGCGCCCGCGCTCGCGGACGTCGAAGGCGACGCGCGTGGCGAGGCGCTTGTCGAGGGTGTTGAGGTTGACGTTGTAGGCGACGAGGAACTTGCGCGCACCGATGACGACGGCGCCGCTGCGCGGCACGAACTGGGCGGGGCCGAAGTCGGGCTGCCAGCGCGGGTCGAGGAGCTTCTTCGCGCAGCCTTCGTACTCGCCTTCGCGAATGTCCGCCAGGTTGCGCCGGTGCTCCGCCGTGCAGGCGTGCTCGTAGAGGAAGACGGGGACGTTGAGCTCTTTCCCGACGCGTTCCCCGAGCTTCCGCGCCAGCTCGACGCAATCGTCCATGGTGACGTTCGCGACCGGGATGAACGGCACGACGTCGACCGCCCCGATGCGCGGATGCGCCCCGCGATGCGCCGACATGTCGATGAGCTCGAGCCCCTTCTTCACGAGCCGGAACGCGCCCTCGAGCACGGCATCCGGCTCGCCGACGAAGGTGATGACGGTGCGGTTCGTGTCCGCGCCGGGATCGACGTTGAGTAAGGTGACGCCCGGCGCCGAGGCCGCGGCGTTGGCGACTTCCTGGTAGATCTCGGGCCGCCGGCCCTCGGAGATGTTCGGGACGCATTCGACGATTCGCATCGGCGGCGAATGCTATATCAAGGACTCCGTCATCCTGAGCCGCGCAGACGGCGAAGGATCTCGAAATCGCAGCCGTTTCGCATTCTGAGATCCTTCGTCGCGCTTCGCCGACTCAGGATGACGACGCTGTCAGTACTCCCAGCGCTCGTTGCCAACATCCGGTCCCCAATCCGTCTCTTCGTGCCGATTCTCGTCCGTGATGCCTTCGACGAGCTCTTCGAGCGTAGGCCGCTTCCGTGCAGCCGTCACCTCCACCTCGCCGTTCTCCTGGAAGTGTTCTCGAGCAGCCACATCCTCCGGAATCACGACGACCAGCTCGCCTCCGCGCCGAATTACCTTCGTTCTCATGCCTCTAGGCTACCCCTCTCCCGCACCGACATCCAGCTCCCCAGCCACCCCGCCGCCATCCCTCCGGCCACCAACCCGGCGATCTTCTGCCACGGCAGGAATCCGGCGAACAGGAACCCCCACAGCAGCGAGCTCGCGGGGGGGATCAGGCGGCGGGCGAGCTCGTAGGAGCCGAAGAGGAGGGCGATGGCGACGGCGGCGCCGATCGTCCCTTGCAGGAGGCCTTCGATCAGGAACGGGCCGCGGATGATCCGTTCCGTCGCGCCGACGAGGCGCATGATGTCGATCTCCTCGCGGTACAGCATCATCGTCAGGCGGATCACATTCGCGATCGTGAAGGCCGCGGCGATGGCCAGGATCCCGCCGGCGACGAAGCCGGCCACGTTCACGACGTCGACGAGGCGGCGGAGGCGACGCACCCAGTCCCAGTCGAGCTGCACCTGGTCGACGCCGGCGATGGCGCGCAGCTCCGCGACCTCGCGCGCGAACGCGGACGACTGCGCCACGCGCGGCGTCACGTTGCACTCGAACGACGCCGGGAACGGATTCTCGTCGAGCTCGCCGACGACTTCGTTCAGGTTCGTGAAGTACGACTTGAAGCGCGCCAGCGCCTCCTCCTTCGTCACGAGGCGGCGGGCGCCGAAGTCGCGATGTGTGGCCAGGAAGGCGTCGACGTCGTGCATCTGGGTGGGCGTGGCGTCGGCGTCGAGATAGATCGTCACGCGCGACGAGCCTTGCCAGCGCGTCACGGCGCGCGAGAGGTTCTCCGACAGCAGCAGGAACGAGCCGAGGATCACCAGCGAGATGGCGATCATGGCGATGGCCACGAAGCTCGTCCGCTTCGACACCCACAAGCGTCGCAGCGCCTCGCGGAAGAAGTAGCCGACCGTGCTGCGGGGGACCTCGGCGTTGCGAGCCATCAGCCGATCCCGAACAGGCCGCCGGCGCGGGCGGCGCGCTCCGGCGCGGCCGGCTTCTCATCGGTGATGCGGCCGCGGTCGAGGGCGATCACGCGCCGGCCGCTGCGCTGGATCAGCTCGCGGTCGTGCGTGGCGATCAGCACCGTCGAGCCGCGCAGATTCGCGTCGGAGAAGATCTCGAGGATCTCCGCGGAGAGGTCGGGATCGAGATTCCCGGTCGGCTCGTCGGCGATGAGGACGAGCGGATCGTTGATCAGGGCCCGGGCCACGGCCACGCGCTGCTGCTCGCCGCCGGAGAGCTGGGGCGGATAGGCATTCAGCTTGTGATGGAGGCTCACCGTGCGCAGAGCGCCGTACGCTTTTTTCTTGTGCTCCTTCGGCGGCACGCCGATGACCGTGAGGATGAATGAGAGATTCTCGAACACCGTCATCCGCTCGATGAGCTTGAAGTCCTGGAACACCATGCCGATCTCGCGGCGGAAGAACGGCAGATGGGCGCGCTTCATGGCGTTGAGGTTGCGGCCGTTGACGACGATCTGCCCGTCCGTGGGGCGCATCTGGCGGAGGATGAGCTTCAGCAGCGTCGACTTCCCGGCGCCGCTCGGCCCGGTGAGGAAGACGAACTCGCCCTTGTCGATGTGGAAGGTGACGTCGTGGAGCGCGGACGAATAGGCATCGAAGCGCTTGGTGACGTGGTAAAAGTGGATCATCTTGTGGGCCTGCTCATGATAGCGCGTTGCCTCGTCGTCGGGGCCGGCGGCTTCCTCGGAGCGATCGCGCGTTATGCGATCGGCGTCTGGATCGAGACCTTCTGGCGCCGCGACTTCCCGCTGGCCACGTTCCTCGTCAACGTCACCGGCTGTTTCATCCTCGGATTTTTTCTGACCGTGGCCACGGAGCGGATGAGCATCACGCCGATGATGCGCCTCCTCGTCGCGACGGGCTTCGTCGGCGCGTACACGACCTTCTCCACGTTCGAGTACGAAACCCAGCGCCTCACCACCACCGGCGCGTTCGGCTGGGCGCTCGTCAACGTCCTGAGCTCCGTCGTGGCCGGCTACATCGCCGTGCAGCTCGGCGTGCTGTGGGGGAGGCGCTGATGCACGGTCCGGCGAAGCGGCTCACGATCTTCATCAACGAGTCGGCCCGCTGGCACGGCCGCGCCGCGTACCTGGCCCTCCTCGACCTCTTCCGGCATCGCGGCCTGGCCGGGGCGACGGTCACGCGCGGCATCGCCGGCTACACGGGACGCGGCGCGGTGTCGAGCATCGATCACGTCGAGTTTGCCAGCGCGCTGCCGGTGCGCATCGAAGTCACCGACGCGGCCGACAAGATCGAGCGCGTGCTCGCCGACGTCTACGACATCGTCGACCTCGGCCTCGTGGAGGTGCAGGACACGAACGTGGTGAAATATGCGGGCAAAGAGGAGAGCGAGCCGGCCGCGACGCAGATGCGCCTCATCGGGAAAGCGAAGTCGCTGCAGATCCACATCGGCGAGGCCGACACGTGGGAGGGCGCGCCGCTGCACGAGGCCATCGTCACGCGCGCGCGCCAGCTCGACATCGCCGGCGCCACGGTCTACCGCGGCATCCTCGGCTACGGCGCGCACAAGCGCATCCACAAGCACAAGACCCTGGCGCTCTCGCACGACGACCCGATCATGATCTCCGTCGTCGACGAGGAGGAGAAGATCAACAAGCTCCTGGCCGCGCTGGAGACGATGATCCGCGGCGGCTGCATGATCGCCGTCTCCGACGTGACCGTCGTCAAGTACGAAGAGCACCCGTCATCGTGAAAAAATGTGGGGCGGGATTCATCCCGCCCGCGGGATTCATCCCGCCCGCGCGGACTGAAGTCCGCGCCACATCGTTAGCGGCTGATGTCGACGAGCATTCCCATCCCGCGATTCACCACCACCGGCCGCGCGTGCAGCTTGCGGTTGTGGAAGACGACGCTCTTGGCCACGGCCCGGCCGATGAGCGCACCGGCGACGACGTCCGAGGGCCAGTGCACGTTGTCGTTCACGCGCGAGTACGCGACCGCGGCGGCCACGGTGTACGCCACGTACGGCACGACGCCGTGGTAGTGCTCGGCAATCGCCGTCGCCGTCGCGAAGGCGTTCGTCGCGTGTCCGGAGGGGAAGCTGCTGTACTGATCGAGGTGACCCTGTTCGGGTCGGTAGGAATGCGACCCTTCGCCGAGGAACGGGCGGGCGCGGCCGCCGATGCGCTTGACTGTGGGCGTGACCACGATGCCGGCCCAGATCTCCGACTCGAGCGCGTCGCGCCCGGCGGCCAGAAGGTTGTCGTTGTGCAGCGCCAGGCCGGAGCCGATCATCAACGCGGAGAGGTCGACGGCGCCCTGCCCGCCGAACGGCGTGGCGATGCGCGAGAGGCGGCCGGCGGGACGATCCTGCGTGAAATCGGAGATGGCGTGGTCCGCGATCATCACCGCCGCCACCGTCCCCGTCCCCTCGGCGAAGCGCATCCATTCTTTCTTCGTCCAGTGCAGCGGCGCGAGCGCCATCGCCTTCACGTCGTTGCCGAACTGCTGGAGCTCGCCGGCCTGAAGCGGCACGGCGATGAACAGGAGAATCAGAAAACGGCGCATCGCCACTCGGTGAGCCTTTGCTAGCACC
>JBKOUP010000495.1:0-7928 GCA_046723495.1 Acidobacteriota bacterium | reverse complement strand
TCGTTGGACTGGACCCAAACTTCCATGAGCCGACGACAGATGATGTTCCAAAGGGAGAGCGCAGTTCGCTGGCAGGTCGCTGGATTTTGTCCAACCGGCAAGAATTGTCAGTTGAGAGTCCCGACGGCCAGCTGAGCGTCGTATACGAAGGCGTGAGATATCGGATGTTCCCGGAGGGTGGGTTGCGGGCCTTTTATGCGCCTGGTCTCGATTTCATGATCGGTTTCCGTCGAGGCGCGGATGGAACGTTTTCTAAGATTTATGTTTCATCGAATGTCGCCGAGCATTGGGGTACACGCGCGAACCGTCAGGCCGGCCTCGCCGCGAACGGATACGGCCGGCGATAGCGGCGCCCTACGCCGGGCAGCGCTCGCAGAGCGGCAGCCGCTGCTCGCGGCGCAGAAGGCGCCGGAAGGCGCGGAACTTCTCGCCGTTCCATACCTCCTCGAACGGCTGCTCGAAGACGTTGCCCATGTCGATCGTCAGGCAGGGGTAGAGCCGCCCGCGCGGGTCGACGAAGGCGTAGCTCGAGATCAGCTCGCACGAGCGCGCCGTCTGCCTCTCGAAGTCGGGATTGCGGTAGAAGTCCATCATCTCTTCGACCGGCAGCGGCGGATGGGTCTCGATGCGGAACGGATACGACGCCGACTGCAGCGCGCGCAGCTCCGACTCCAGCATGCGCACGTCGACGTTGGGCATGGCGTCGCTGCCGTACGTGTCGACGTCGGCGCGGAAGAACGTGGCGTCGCCGATGGCCTCGACGATCATCCGCTCCGACACCGGCCGCTGCGCGCTGCGCAGCCAGATCTGGTGCTGCAGGCGCAGCGTCTCGATCGGCCAGCTCCGCAGCCGCTCCGCCCACGACGTCAGCGACGCGTACGTCCCCTCGTAGATCGTCGTGTAGATCTCGATGAGCGGCGTCGTCGCGCCGAGGGCCTCCTTCGCCGCGGCGATCTCCCGCACGGCGCGCTCGCACACCTCGAAGACGCCGTCGCCGCGGTAGGCGTCGTTCGCGGACGGCGAATCGACGGAGATGCCGACGGCGAGCATCCCGCTCCGCACCAGCTCCCGGCCGCGTCCGGCGAGGCGCGTGCCGTTCGTCACCGCCGTCACCGACATCCCGTTCGCCACCGCGGCGGCGACGATTTGCGGCCAATCGCGATGCAGGAACGGCTCGCCGCCGAAGAGGCGGATCATCGGGCGGAACGGCGCCACCGACTCGATGAAGCGGATCGCCTTCGCGGTGTCGATCATCGTCACCGGCCGGCCGCTCATCGTGTCCGTCGTGATCGGACAGTACGTGCAGCGCAGGTTGCACGCGTCGGTCAGCAGGAGGTCGATACCCCACGGCAGCGGCGCATAGCCCATGGTCCGGGATGTACGTACGCAGTCGTGCTGGCGTCCACGGCGGGCGGCGGGACGCCGCCGCTACGGCCGTCGGGACGACGGCGCGACGTCTACGGCTCGGCGGCGGCGGTGGGCGCGGGCAGCTCCACCACCGTCCCCTTCCGCTCCAGCTTGCCCCAGCCGGCGCGGATGCCGGAGGCCGCCGTCTTGAGCGACTTCAGGAGCACCGCGTACATCAGCTGGCGGTAGAGGAAGCGCTGCCAGAGCAGCCAGACCAGCGGCTTCGGATTCTCGCGATCGAGCTTGAACGCCACCGCCGAGCCGATGAGCTCGATCGTGAAGAAGAACGCGTACATCAGCAGCACGAGGTAGAGCGACGCCAGCGCGTTCGGCAGCGGCTGCCAATCGTGGTCGAGGCGGCCGCGCAGCCAGGCGTGGACGACGTTCGTCACCGTCCAGACGATCTGCAGGTCGACGAGCGGCGAGATCGCCTGGAAGACGACCTGGAAGAGCCACAGCGACGGGAGCATCACCCGCCCGAACCAGCCGTAGCGGCCGAGGGCGCGGCGGTGCTTCCAAAGCGACTGCAGCGTGCCGAAGGCCCAGCGGAAGCGCTGCTTGAACAGCGTCTTGAACGAGTCCGGCGCCTCGGTGTAGCCGATGGCGTCGCTGTCGGTCTCGATCTTCCAGCCGATGCGGCGCACGCGCCACGTCAGGTCCATGTCCTCGGCCATCGTGTCGTTGACATAGCCGCCGGCCTGCATGATGGCTTTGCGCCGCCACGCCCCCACCGCGCCCGGCACGACCGTGACGGAGTTGATCATCGCGTAGGCGCGCCGGTCGAGGTTCTGCGAGGTGATGTACTCGATCGACTGCCAGTGCGTGAGCGGGTTCATGCGGTTGCCGACCTTGACGTTGCCGGCCACGCCGCCGACGAGGGGGTCGGCGAAGTGGCGGACGAGCAGCGGGATCGTGTCGCGCATGAAAATCGTGTCGGCGTCGAGGGAGACGATGATCTCGCCCGTGGCCTCGGCGATGCCGCGGTTCAGGGCCGGGGCCTTGCCGGCGTTGTCCTGGCGGATCAGCGTCACGCGGTCGCCGAAGTTCCGCGTCACCTCGCCCGACGTGTCGTCCTTCGAGCCGTCGTCGACGACGATGATCTCCAGCGGCTCGTAGCGGCCGGCCAGGACGGCGCGGATCGTCGAGGCGATGACCTTCTCTTCGTTGAACGCGGCGATGACGACGCTGACGCTGGGGCGGTAGCTCCGGTCGAACTTCGTGCGCCGCTCGCGCACCTTGGCCATCAGGGCCAGCACGGTCACGAAGACGACGCGGATGGCGCCGAGGATGATGGCGGTGACGAAGGCGATGCCGAGGGTGAGCTCGAAGAGGTAGATGATCTCGAAGACGACGCGGTCGTTGGCCAGGAGCAGCGTGTCCGAGGCCGCCACCGCGGGGTTCACCGTGTCGCGGTTCGAGTTGATCAGCGAGGAGACGGTGACGAACTTGTACCCGCGCTTGGTCAGCTCGTTGACGAGCATCGGAATCAGGCGCACGGTCTCGCTGCGGTCGCCGCCGCTGTCGTGGAGGAGGATGCAGTTCCCTTTCTCGGTCTGGAGCTGAGCCAGCGTCAGGGCCAGCATGTCCTCCGCCTTGCGGTGCCGGACCGAGCCGTCCTTGCCGTGGTCGTACGTGTTCCAGTCCTGGGGGTCGATGAACTCCAGCACGGTCACGTAGTTCATCTGCGAGGCGAGCATGATCGGCTTCACCTCTTCCAGCGCGGTCGGCTCGGCGTCGGCGTTGTACGGTGGACGGAAGAGCAGCGTGGAGCGGTGGATGAGGCTCTGCAGCACGCGCTGCGTGGCGTTGATCTCGAGCTTGGCGCGATCGTCGGTGACGGCGCCGATGTTCGGGTGCGTGAAGGTGTGGTTCCCGATCTCGTGCCCTTCACGCCAGATGCGCCTGATGAGACTCGGATAGCGCTCGGCGTTCTGCCCGATGATGAAGAAGGTGGCCTTGACGTTGGCGGCCTTCAGCTCGTCGAGGATGTCCGCCGTGTACTCGGGCGACGGGCCGTCGTCGATCGTCAGGGCGATCGTCTTCTCCTTGTAGCCGGTGCGGGAGATGACGTAGGAGGTCGCGAACTTCTTGTAGTCCTCGTCGACGGCGATGCCGCTGGCGGGATCGATCTCCAGCTTGCGCTCGCCGTCGGAGGGATTCGAATCGACGCGGGCGATCTCCCCCTCGCCGACGAACTCGATGTCGTAGGGATAATGAATCTTCTTCAGCACTTCCCAGTTCGGCCGCTCGTTGAGATGGTCGCGGTGGATGAACGACCAGATCGAGGGATCGTTCGAGCCGAGGACCCAGATGGCCACCCCGCGCGGCCCGTAGTTCTGGGCCAGCATCCACTGGTTCGCGGCGGTGATGGCGTCGAGCAGCCAGACCTCGTGGTCGTGGCCGTCCTGGTCGGTGTACCAGAAGGTGGGATTGAGGGCGTCGCTGTCGAAGTCGACGACGTCCTCCTGCTTCTCCTTGAACGGATCGACGCGGAACATCTGCGCCTTCAGCAGCGCGCCCTGATACGTGAGCGGGTCGGCCCAGTCGCGGCCGTCCTCCCAGTCGTAGGCGTAGTTGGCCAGGCCGACGACGAGCTTCTCGCGCGGGACGTTCTTGACGGCGCGGTCGAGAACGCCGCGATACCACCCCATCGAGGCGATCGGTCCCGCCGCCGGCCGCGTCGAGGAGTGCTCGTCGTAGGCCATGACCACGACGAAGTCGCAAACCGAGGAGATGGCCCGCCACGTCCCCGGCGGCGTGCGCGCCTCCAGGTCGCAGCTGACGCTGAGACGGTTCGCGGCGAAGGCCGTCTTCATCCGCTGCAGGAACGCCGGCATCAGCGCGTAGTCGGCGTCGTCGAGGTTCTCGAAGTCGACGTTGATGCCTTGGAACTTGTTCGCGAAGCACCAACTCCGCAGGTTGCTGATGATCGCCTCCTGCCGCTTCGGATCGGTGAGCAGCAGGTGGACGCGGGTACGATCGAACTCGCCGGTGCCGGTCGTGCCGAGCTGGGCGTTCTGCAGCACCGGCACGATCTGCAGGTTGTACTCGCGGGCGATCTTCAGGACGTCGTTGTTGTGCGGGACGGCGTCGGGGTACCAGTCGCGGAAGTCGAGCCCCTTGCCGTCGCCGGTGAGGTGGACCCACGACGGCAGGACGTGAGTCAGGTTCCCGGCATTGGCGCGGAGCGAGTTGAGGCCGGTCTCCTGCCACGGCGCGTAGAAGGCCGCCACGATGCCGTTCGTCTGCGGTGGCAGCGGGCGTTTGAGCTTGTTGTCCTTGGCGATGTTGTCGAGGAGCTTGGCGCGCTCTTTCTTGGCGATGAACTGCATCTTCACCGACATGCGTCGCGGGAAATGAAGGCTGCGCCGGAGTTGCCGTTTCAGGGGAGCGGTGATCCCTTCGATGCCGGGCAGCAGGACTTGTCCCTCGAGCGAGACGAGGGTCAGGCTCATGGCCACGACGAGGGCCAGGCCCACGAGCGTGCCGATGCGCTTGATCCACCACCACCGGCGGCGGCTGGGATCGAAGAAGACTGCAGTGTCCGACATGGAAGAGTACCGGCGATCATAACCGCGCAACCCGCGGTGGCAATCCCCCGTACAACGCCTGATATGACTGACGCAGTGATCGAAGTGAGCGGACTGCGAAAAGAATACCGCTCGACCCTCGGCCGGCGCATCACGGCGCTGGACGGGATCGACATCGCCGTCCGCCCCGGCGAGCTCTTCGGCCTCCTCGGCCCCAACGGCGCCGGGAAGACGACGACGGTCAAAGTCCTCCTCGGCCTGACCGCGGCCACCGCCGGCAGCGCCCGCATCGCCGGCCTCCCCGTGACGAACCCCGAGAGCCGGCGCAGCGTCGGCTACCTCCCCGAGGGGCACAAGATCCCGAACTACCTGACCGCGCGGCAGACGCTGTCAATCTTCGGCCGGATGTCGGGCATGGAGTCGGCGGCCATCAAGAGCCGCAGCGTGGAACTGCTGGAGAAGCTCAAGCTCTCGCAGTGGATCGACGTCCGCGTCAAGAAGTTCTCCAAAGGCATGACTCAGCGCCTCGGCCTGGCCTGCGCGCTGATCCACCAGCCGAAGGTGCTGCTCCTCGACGAGCCCACCGACGGCGTCGACCCCGTCGGCCGCCGGGAGATCCGCGACATCCTCCGCGACGAAGCAAAGAACGACGGCGTGGCCGTGCTGCTGAACTCGCACCTGCTGTCGGAGATCGAGCTCACCTGCGACCGCGTGGCCGTCCTGCGCGCCGGCAAGGTCGCGGCGGCGGGCTCGGTGGAATCGCTGACGCGCACGGGCGCGAAGTACAAGATGGTCGCGGCGCCCCTCGACGACGCGCTCGTGGCCGCGTTCCGCGAGACCGGCGCCGGCGTCGACCGCGTGAACGGACACATCGAGCTCTCAGTCGAGTCGATCGAGCACCTCAACGCCCTCGTCGACAAGGTCCGCTCCAGCGGGGCCATGCTCACCGAGCTCGCGCCGCTGCGCTCCACGCTCGAGGATGTGTTCGTCGATCTCGTGAGGGCCACCGAATCATGAAAGTGCTCGCTGCCAACATCGAAGACGTCTTCCGCGAAGCCGCGGCGCGCTGGACGCTCATCGCCTACTTCTGCCTCTCGTCGATCTTCATCCTCATCTTCGCCTCCGCGGTGAACCTCGACGTCGTCAACGGCGCCCTGGCCGGGGCGAAGCTCTTCGGCAAGGACATGGAGGTCAGCGGCTCGCTGCCGATCGAGAAGATCGTCACCGGCTTCGAGTCGGGCTTTTCCTCGCTGCTGTACGGACTGTCGATCTTCCTGGCCATCTTCGCCACCGCGCACCTCGTGCCGCGCATGCAGGACAAGGGGACGATCGACCTCTACCTCTCCCGCCCCGTCTCGCGCGCGAAGCTGCTGTCGTCGCGCTACATCGCGGGGCTGCTGCTCGCGGCCAGCAACGTCTTCTACCTCATCACCGCGATCTGGCTGATCGTGATGTGGAAGACCCACGTCGTCCATCCGCGTTTCTTCCTCGCCGGCGCGCTGATCATCTTCTGCATCGCCGCGCTGCTGGCCTTCACGTTCCTCATCGGCGTGATCACGTCGTCGACCGGTGTCTCGATCATGACGACGTACGCGCTGTTCATCTTCTCCGTGCCGCTGATGGCGCACGGGAAGATGGAGGCGGCGGTGTCGAGCCAGTGGTCGGCCTGGCTGATCCGCGGGCTGTACCTGGTCCTGCCGAAGACCGCCGAGATCGGCATGGCCGTCTTCGCCTACGTCCTCGGCGGCAACGCTCCGGAGCAGGCCCGGGCGGCGCTGTCGTGGCAGCCGTTCGCCACCACGGCGCTCTTCGGCGTCGGCTGTTTTGCCCTCGCTGCACTCGCCTTCAAACGAAAGGAGTTCTGAAATGAGAAAACTGATGCTTGCCGCGACGATCGTCGCGCTCATCGTCCCGGCGGCGATGGCGGCGAACGGCGCGCTGTCGCTGATTCCGAACGACGCCGTCTCAGTCGGCGTGGTGCGCCTGGCCGACCTGCGCACGAGCCCGCTCGGCTCGACGCTGTTCCGGGAGACGGACAAGATCTCGACCGACGGCGACGCCGCGAAGTTCCTGGCCGACGCCGGGCTGAAGCCGACGCAGGACGTCGACGTAGTGGTCGTGGCGACGTCGCCGCGCACGCCGCTCGGCTCCGAGGCCGAGGTGCTGGTGGCGCTCGATGGAAGGTTCAATGTCGAGCGGCTCACGAACGCGCTCACCGCGCGCGGCGCGATCAAGAAAGCCGGCTACTACATTCTTCCCGAACAACACGATCACGAGAAGGGCGCCGTGGCATTCCCCGACGCGCACCTGGCCCTGATCGGCAGCGAGAACGCGGTGGTCCACGCGCTGGCCAGCCGCGCCTCCGGCGGGACGACGTTCCTCGGCGCGAGCGCGCTCGGCCGCGACGTGAACCGCATCGACCCGCATGCCACGGCCTGGGCGGTCGTCGACGTGCAGCGCGCCCAGCGCATCACCGGCGCCCCGCACATGTCGGCGCACTCCCCGCAGGCGCAGGCCATCAGCTCCGCGCTCAAGGGGGTGTCGACAGTGGCGCTGTGGGCCACGGACAGCGGCGACTCGCTCAAGCTCGGCGCCTTCGGCCTCTCCAGCGACACCGAGACCCTCGGCCTGCTCGAGGACACGCTCCGCGGCGCGCTCTCGGCGATGCGCCTGGCCGTGCAGGACAAGGAGCCGCAGCTCGTCAACGTGCTGCGCAAGTTCACGGTGGCCCGGACGAACGACTCCGTGACCATCACCGGCAGCGTGCCGGCGGAGACGTTCAAGAACTGGTCGGCGAAAAACACGTCGAAGTAACCCTCGGCATATGTGGCGCGGACTTCAGTCCGCGCGCTGGAGTTTGGCCATTGGCTGACAGGGCGGAACTGAGAGTGAAGCGTGGAGAAGGCTTCAGTTCAGAGCGTGTTGGAGAGCTTGGTGGAGTGAGAGGGCCGTTTTCGGCAGCTTCATGCTGCGAGCGACGGCGGATGCGAA
>JBKOUP010000293.1:0-14538 GCA_046723495.1 Acidobacteriota bacterium | reverse complement strand
GCATGAGGATGTCGATCGGTTTGACGCGGTCGTCGTCGCGGCGCAGCCACACTCCGCACCACGCCGTGATCGGAACGAGCGGCGCGGCGTAGCTGAGCAGGCAGGTCTGCCACATCGTGGCCTGGTAGACGTCCGGCGCGCCGGCGATCGTCGCGTACACCACCGCGAGCGCCGCGGCGGAGCGGAACGAGCGGATGGCCACCGCGCTCCAGACGACGACCAGCAGAGCCGGCAACAGCGGCGCGATCCTCGGTCCGATCGCCGACGTGCAGGCCAGGGCGAAGGTGAGCGCGTATCGCCCGTTCCAATGCGTCCACCAGTACGGCTGGAATCGCCAGAAGCCGTAGTCTCGCAGCGCGACGGCGAAGACCAAGTCGTCGTAGAGCCAGCGGACGTACGTCCCGAGCCAGGCCTGTGTCGCCAGCGCGGCCGCGCACGCCGCGGCCAGAGCGGCTTTTTTCATCGCGGACGCCGGACCGACGGCAGCCGGTAATAGTCGGCGATGCAGCGGTTCGACCACCACGACGGATCGGTCGTGATCATGGCGATACCGTGAACCTCCTGCGGCGCGCGGACGGCCGTGGCGCCGGCGCGCAGTTGGGCATCGACGGCTTCGAGGAAGCGCGCGGTCGTCCGCTCGACCGGCAGCATGCGCATGTTGTCGACGGCGCTGACGACCGGCGCGGCGAGAGCGATGACGAGAAGCACGGCGAACAGCGGCCTGGCCTCGAAGGAGGCGCCCCAGATCGCCGCGGCGGCGACGGCGAAGAAGTGAACGACGATCATCGCCCGCTGTACGAGCGGCCAGCCGAGGGCCAGCAGCGACGTCGCCTCGACGGCGAGAACGCAGCCGGCGACGAGGAGAACGGCGAAGAGCGCGGCGCGGCGATTGGCGCGGCGCGGCGCGAACAGCGCGGCGGCAGCGAAGACGAGGAGAAGCTGCGCGCCGGCGGTGCCGAGCTCCGTGGCCACTGCGCCGCCGGCGGCGCGCAGCACCGCGGACGTGGAGGTCGGGCGCGCCGCCGTCTCCACCAGCCGGTTCGCGTTTCCCGGCGCGAGGGCCACGATCGTCAGCGACGCCAGCGCGGCGGCCGCCGCGGCGATGAACGGCCGCCGGCGGACGGCAAACAGCGCGCCGAGTGCGAAGAAAATGACGTCGCAGATCGCCGCGGTCTCGGAAAAGCCGCCGGCCAGCAACGGCAGGATGACGTCGGCGGGGCGCACGCGATCGTCATCGCGGCGCAGCCAGATGCCGCACCAGGCGGTCATCAGCACCAGCGGCGCGGCATAGGTGAACATCCCCGTCTGCCACAGCACCGATTGGTACGAATCGCGGGCGCCGCCGATGACCGCGTAGACCGCTGCGAGCGCCGCCGCGGAGCGGAACGACCGCACGGCCACGGCGCACCAGGCCACGATCGACAGCGTGGGAAGGAACGGCACGAGCCGCGGCCCGATCAGCTCCGCGGCGGTGACGGCGAAGGTCGACGCGTAGCGTCCCGACCACGCGCCGTACCAGAACGGCTGCGAGCGCCAGAAGCCCTTGGCCGCGAGCGCGGCGGCGATGCAGAAATCGTCGCCGAGGTAACGGACCGTCGTGCCGAGCCAGCAGTACGTCGCCAGCGCGGCCGCGCACGCGACGGCGAGAGCGAGCTGCAGCGGACGGCGCATCGGCGCGGCGATCATAATCAACTTTTCTCGCGTACAATGCGCGCTCCGTTTTCGGAGGGCACGCGGACTTGGGGTTTGCCGGCGACGCAAACGCGCTAATTGAACAGAAGAAATTCGACGACCTCGAATCGCTGTGGATGAACCAGCTCGACAGCGATCCGCGCGACGTCGAGGCTTTCCTCCGCACCGCCAAGACGCTGCGCAAAGCGGAGCAGCGCACGCTCTCCGACACCCTGGTCGGCCTCCTCGCCGACACCCTCCTCGAGCGCAAGCTCTGGCCGCAGCGCCTGGCCGTGCTCAAGGAGCTCGGGCGCCTCTCCAAGCATCCCTCGCAGCTCCGCCAGCCGATCGAGCAGGCCTTGCGCGGCGCATACGCGACGCACCGCGGCTTCGCCCGCGCCTTCGATCTCTCCGGATTCAACGACTCGACGGCGAATCCGGTCGAGCGCGCCGACAAGATCGAGACCTGGCTGCAGTACGACGAGGGCGAGTACTTCTTCATGTCCGGACGCGGCGCCGGCGTGGTCACGGAGCTCAATCCGGAGCTCGGCATCTGCCGCCTCGACTTCGAGAAGGAGAAGCGCGTCTCCGTCCCCCTCGGCGCGGCCGGGAAGTACCTCGTGCCGCTCCCCGAAGGCCACGTGCTGCGCGAGAAATTCACGAACTCCGACGGCGTGAAGAAGGAGGCGCTCTCGTCGCCGCCGCAGTTCTTCGCGCGCATCCTGCAGAGCTTCGGCCGTCCGATGACGATGGGCGAGGTGCGCGACGCCGTGATCGGCATCGTTCCCGACGAGAAGTGGACGTCGTGGTGGACCGCGGCGCGCAAGAATCCGCAGATCGTCGTCAGCGGGACGGGGGCGAAGGCGACGTATTCGTGGAGCGCCTCGGCCGGCGCGGCCGACGCCGTCATCCGCCGCGACTTCGACCGCGCCGACGCCAAGGGGAAGCTCGAGCTGGCCCGCAAGCACAGCGCGCGCGGCAAGGAGCTCGCCGACGCGTTCTCGTCGCAGCTCAACGCCGAGGCGGCGCGCGTGGCCAAGGGCGATCCGGGGCTGGCGTGGCAGATCCTGTCGACGCTGGAGACGCTCCCCGGCGCGTACACGCCCACGATCGACGCGAAGGCGCTCCTCCTCGGACCGCTGGCCTCGCGAACGGTCGTGGCCATCGGCGACAAAGTCCTGCGCGAGCGCGCCCTCGGCGTCGTCCGCGAAGTTCATCCCGATTGGGCCAAGGTCTACAGCGAAGTCTTCTTCCTCGACGACGAGCCGCGCATCCTCTCGCTCATCATCGACGCCCTCGAGGGCGCCGGCCTCACCGACATCCGCGACCGCCTGATCGACGAGACTCTGCGCTACCCCCGCCGCCATCCGCGCGCGTTCTACTGGTACGTCAAGCAGCTCAGCGATCAGGAGACGCTCGGAGAGAAGGCGAATTACGCGCTGCTCTTCCAGATCCTCGACGCTATCGGCTCCGACGAGTTCTCCGCTGTGCGCGCGCGGCTCAAGGACATGTTCGACAAGGGCGGGCTGGTCATCCGCATCGTCATGGGCGTCGACGACGAGGAGAACGCGCGCAAGCTCGTGGAGACGCTGGAGCGCTACGGCGCGCTCGAGGAGTACCGCCGCGAGGTCACGCGCCACGCGGCGATGATGAAATACGCGGCGCTGCGCGAGCCGAGCGCCGAGCCGGTCTACGCCACGGCGGAGTCGCTGGAGACGAAGCGCGCCGAGCTGGCCAACCTGAAGAACGTGGAGATCCCGGCGAACATGAAGGCGCTGCAGGCCGCGCGCGAGCTCGGCGATCTCAGCGAGAACTTCGAGTACAAGTCGGCCCGGGCCCGCGCCGAGTATCTCTCCGCGCGCGTCGGCGAGCTGGCCGCGGAGATGTCGCGCGTGCGCGTCGTCGATCCCGCCACGGTCGACACGAGCGTCGTGCGCGTCGGGACGAAGGTGGCGCTCTCGAACGGCGACGTCCGCCGCGAGGTCACGATCCTCGGCCCGTGGGAGTCGGCGCCGGAGCGCGGCGTGTACTCGAATCAGTCGGACGTGGCCAAGGCGCTGATCGGCCACGCCGTCGGCGACATCGTGTCGTTCATGGGGAACGATTACGAGATCGAGTCGATCCGGCGCTGGAACGAATGATCGGAGCGCCGGCGTCCCCGGCGGCTGGTTGCGAGGCGTCTCGCCTCGGGTGAGCGGCGGGACGCCGCCGAGCCAGCCGGCGCGGACGCCGGCGCTCCGAGTAAACTCGCGTTCGTGGCCGAACGCCGCCCGCTGAAATCGCGCGACACCTCCTGGGCCAAAACGCTTGCATTCGCGCTCGTCCGCTTGCGCGTCCGCCCCAACGCCATCTCCCTCTTCTCGATCGTCTTCGCCGGCGTCGCCTGCGCCGGATTCCTCCTGAGCGGTCAGGTGTTCGCCACGCAGCGGCTCCTCTGGCTCGTCGTCGCCGCCGCGGGGATCCAGCTGCGCCTGCTCTGCAATCTTCTCGACGGCATGGTCGCCGTCGAAGGGAAGATGGCCTCGAAGACGGGCGAGATCTACAACGACTTCCCCGATCGCATCGCCGATCCGCTGATCATCGTTCCCGCCGGCTACGCCATCGGCATCCCCGCGCTCGGGTGGGCGGCAGGGCTCCTCGCGGTGATGACGGCGTACGTCCGCGTCCTCGGCGGATCGATGGGCGTGCCGCAGGACTTCCGCGGCCCGATGGCCAAGCCGCACCGCATGGCCACGCTGACGATCGCGGCGATCGCCGACGGCGTCGCCGGCTTGTACAACTGGCGCGGCCGGCTGCTCTTCGCGGCGCTCGCGCTCATCGTCCTCGGCACGATCGTCACGATGATCCGTCGTACCGCGCGCACGGCCAGGGAGCTGAACGCGCGGTGAGGCGCGTCGTCGCCGCCGGCGTCGTCGGCCTCGCGCGCATCCTTGCCGGGGGCCAGGTCCGGCGCATCGACTTCACTCCCGACGAGCGCCAGCGCGTCTACTTCGCGAACCACACCAGCCATCTCGACTTCGTCATCATCTGGTCCGCGCTGCCGAAGCGGCTGCGCGCGCTCACGCGTCCCGTCGCCGCGCGCGATTACTGGGAGACGGGCCTGAAGCGCTACCTCGCGCTCAAGGTCTTCAACGCCGTCCTCGTCGACCGCGCGCGCAGCGACGCCGGCACGCCGAATCCGCTCGAGGTCCTCCTCGACGGCCTCGGCGACAAACACTCGCTCATCATCTTCCCCGAGGGAACGCGCGGCGACGGCACGCAGCTCGGCGCGTTCAAGAGCGGCTTGTACCGGCTCGGCAAGGCCCGGCCCGACGTCGAGCTCGTCCCGGTCTACATCGACAACCTCAATCGCGTGCTGCCGAAGGGCGAGTTCGCCCCCGTGCCGATGCTCGCCTCCGTCAGCTTCGGCGCGCCGATGCGCATCGACGAAGGCGAAGAGAAAACAGATTTCCTCGAGCGCGCCCGCGATGCCATCCTGGAGCTGCGGCAATGGTGAATTTTCTGCAGGACCGGCAGACGCTCTACCTCTTCGGCGGCGTGCTCGGCATCCTCGTCGTGGCCACCATCGCCGGGCAGCTCATCAAGCTGCGCGTGCGCAACGCCGTCGTCGACAACCTCAACGCCCGCATCCGGGCCTGGTGGACGATGTCGGCCGTCTTCGCCGTCTCCCTCGCCACCGGCGGCATCGGCTCGGTGATCCTCTTCGCCATCCTCTCCTTCTTCGCGTTGCGCGAGTTCGTCACACTCACGCCGACGCGGCCGGCCGATCACTCCGCGCTCTTCTGGGTCTTCTTCATCATCACGCCGCTTCAGTACTACCTCGTGGCCGTGAAGTGGTACGGCTTCTTCGCCATCCTCATTCCGGTCTACGCGTTCCTCTTCATCCCGTCGCGCATCGCCATCGCCGGCGACCCGGACGCATTCCTGGAGCGCAGCGCGAAGATCCAGTGGGGGCTGATGGTCTGCGTCTACTGCGTCAGCCACGCCCCGGCGCTGCTGATGCTGGAGATCCCGAAGTACGAGGGGAAGAACGCGCGGCTGCTCTTCTTCCTCGTCGTCATCGTGCAGCTCAGCGACGTGCTGCAATACATCTGGGGAAAGCTGCTGGGGCGGCACAAGATCGCACCGGTGATCAGCCCGAGCAAGACGTGGGAAGGCTTCGTCGGCGGCGTGCTGACGGCGACGGCCCTCGGCGGCGCGCTCTGGTGGGCGACGCCGTTCAATCCGTGGCAGGCCACGCTGATGGCTTTCATCATCACCATGATGGGCTTCGCCGGCGGCCTGACGATGTCGGCCATTAAGCGCGACCGAGGGGTGAAGGACTGGGGCTCGGCGATCGAGGGGCACGGCGGCGTGCTCGACCGCATCGACTCGATCTGCTTCGCGGCGCCGATTTTCTTTCACCTGACGCGCTACTTCTTCACGCCGTGATACGATCGTTCGAGCGCATTCGAACTCGTCCTGGAGGATCTTGCTGAATGGCCTACGTAATCGCCGAACCGTGTGTGAACACGAAAGATACGGCGTGCGTCGACGTCTGCCCGGTCGACTGCATCCACCCGCGCAAAGATGAGGCGACCTTCGCCGAGGAGACGATGCTGTACATCGACCCCGAGGTCTGCATCGATTGTGGAGCCTGCGAACCGGCATGCCCAGTGCAGGCGATCTTCCCGGCCGACCTCGTCCCGGAGCAGTGGAAGCACTACACGGAGATGAACGCGGCTTGGTACAAGAAGTAAAGTTGTTGACCGACTGTGAGCTGGATCACTAGAATCGGAGGACAGCAAGGGTAGCTTCTTCGCCAGGATAGTTTCAGCGCCGGTAAAACGGCAACGAAGGGGCGTAACGCCCCTTTTTGATTCTTGGGCTCTTTTACAATTCGACCGGTCGATCGAGACCCTTCAGCGTCGCGCCCACCTCGGACCCAAACCACGGGGAGCGGGCGAATGGGCGTGCCTCCGTGGACCAATTGCTGAAGCTACCTCTCTCTCTCTGCAACGCGAGCCGGAGGGTCTCGATGGACCGGTCGAGTTTCCAGTCTGATCACCGATAGAATCCGCACTCATGAACATCGGATTCATCGGCCTCGGCGCCATGGGCTTCCCCATGGCCCGCCACCTCGCCAAAGAGCACCACGTCATCGTCTGGAATCGCACGCGCGAAAAGGGCGAGCGCCACGCGCGCGAGCACGGCTCAAAGCTCGCCTCCGACATCGCGGAGACGGCGAAAGCGGACGTCGTCATCACCATGCTTCCCACGAGCCGCGAAGTCGACGAGATCGTCGAGCGGCTCCTGCCGCATCTGCGCGAGGGGACGCTCTGGATCGACGCCACCAGCGGCGACCCGAACGTCAGCCGCGAGACCGCCAAGCGGCTGGCGGCGAAGGGCGTGGCCTTCGTCGACGCTCCGGTGACCGGCGCGACCGTCGGCGCGGAGAACGCCACGCTGACGATCATGATCGGCGGCTCGGCCGTGGACTTCGAGCGCGCCCGCGACGTCCTGCGCCTCTGCGGTAAGACCATCATCCACGCCGGCCCCGCCGGCGCCGGGCACGCCATCAAGGTGCTGACGAACTCGATCATGGGGGCGACGGTGTGGATGACGAGCGAGTGCCTGCTCGTGGCCAAGCGCTTCGGCATCGATCTGAAGACCGCCTTCGCCATCACGAACTCCGGCAGCGGCCGTTCGAATGCCTCGGAGAACCTCCTGCCGATGCGCCTGCTGGAAGGGAAGTGGCCGCTCGTCTTCCGGCTCGCCCACCACGACAAGGACATCCGCATCGCCGCGTCGATCGCGCACGACCAGCACGCCTCGACGCCGATGCTCGCCCTCACCCAGCAGCTCTTTACCGCCGCGCTCAATGAGCTCCCCGAGGGCGCGGACTACATCGAAGTGGCGAAGGTCATCGCCCGCTGGAACAAGACGGAGTGGTCATGAAGAAAGCAATCGTTTTCCTGATTCTCGTTGCCGCCTGCAAGCAGGAGGAAACGACAAAGACGACGAGCACGATGACGGTGACGGAGTCGTCGACGACGGTGGCCACGGTGGCGCCGACAACGACGACCGCGCCGACAGCGACGACGGCGACGACGGCGACGACCACGACGACGGCGCCGCCCGCGACAACGTCGAGCGCCTCACCCGTGCCCGTGCCCCGACCCGTGCCCGTGCCCGTGCCCGTCCAAATCCCCGCTCCGGTAACCACGACCACGGCCACAACGACCACGGCCACCACGACGACAACCGCGCCCGCCACCACGGCCCCCTCCACGCCGCCCCCGCTCCTCACCGACGAAGGCCACGACGTCTTCCGCAGCCACGGCTGCGCCGTCTGCCACGGTGCCAGCGCCGCCGGCGACACGCCGATGGCGAAGGCGAAGAACATCCCCGACTTCCGCTCCGCGGCGGTGCAGAGCAAGTCCGACGCGGACCTCGTCCAGATCATGCGCGAGGCGCCGCAGCACAAGGCGAAAGCACTCACTGTCGATCAGGCCAAGGCCGTTGTCGCCTGGATCCGTTCCTTGAAGTAGAGTTCGCGCCGTGATGCGAAAGACATTCATCCTCGCGACCGCTCTCCTCCTCGCGCTTCCCCTCGTCGCCGACGAAGGGATGTGGCTGTTCAACCATCCGCCGCGGCAGATCCTGAAGCAGCGCTACGGCTTCGATCCGTCGCAGGCCTGGCTCGACCATCTGCAGAAGGCGTCGGTGCGCTTCAACAGCGGCGGCTCCGGCTCCTTCGTCTCCGCGAACGGCCTGGTCCTGACGAACCACCACGTCGGCCTCGACTGCCTGCAGAAGCTCTCCACGCCGAAGCACGACTACGTCGCCTCCGGCTATCACGCCAAGACCGCGGCCGAGGAAGTGAAGTGCGTCGACCTCGAGCTCAACGTCCTGCAGAGCATCGAGGACGTCACCGATCGCGTGAAGGCGGCGGTGAAGCCGGAGATGTCGCCGGCCGATGCGCAGCGCGCGCGGCGGGCGGTGATGAACACGATCGAGCAGGAGTCGAAGGAGAAGAGCGGCCTGCGCAGCGACGTCGTCACGCTCTACCAGGGCGGTGAGTATCACCTCTATCGCTACAAGCGCTACACCGACGTCCGCCTCGTCTTCGCCCCCGAGGTGCAGGCGGCGTTCTTCGGCGGCGACCCCGACAACTTCGAGTATCCGCGCTACGACCTCGACGTCTGTTTCTTCCGCGTCTACGAGAACGGCAAGGTCGTCCACCCGTCGGACCACCTGAGATGGAGCGCCGCCGGCGCCAAGGACGGAGAGCTCGTCTTCGTCTCCGGGCATCCCGGCCGGACCAGCCGCCTCAACACCGTCACGCACCTGGAGTGGTTCCGCGACAGCACCTATCCGTTCACGCTCAACCTCCTGCGCCGCCGCGAGGTGCTGCTGCGGACGTACTCCGACCGCTCGCTGGAGAACGAGCGCCGCGCCCACGACGATCTCTTCGGCATCGAGAACTCGCGCAAGGCCTACATCGGGCGCATCGCCGGGTTGCAGGATCCCACGATCATGCAGAAGAAGATCGACGCCGAGCGCGCCCTGCGGGCGAAGGTCGACGCCGATCCGCAGTTGAAGGTGCAGTACGGCGATGCCTGGGACCAGGTCGCCGCGGCCTGGAATGCCTACCGGCCGTTCTACATGGAATACCGCTTCCTGGAAGGCGAGGTCGCCTTCAACTCGCATCTCTACGACTACGCCCGCACGCTGCTGCGCCTCGGCGACGAGAAGCAGAAGCCGAACGCGGAGCGCCTGCGCGAGTACCGCGAGTCGAACATGGAGTCGCTCAAGCAGCAGCTCTACTCCGAGGCGCCGCTGTACGAGGACCTGGAGACCGTGACCCTGGCGGACTCGCTCTCGCACTGGGTCGAGGTCATGCCGAACGATCCGCTCCTGCGCCAGGTGCTGGCCGGCAAGTCGCCGAACGAGCGCGCCTCCGAGCTCGTGCGCGGCACGAAGCTGAAGGACCCCGCCTTCCGCAAACAGCTTGGCGAGGGCGGCAAGGCCGCGGTCGACGCGGCGAAAGATCCGATGATCGAAGTGGCGCGCATCGTCGACGCGCGCTCGCGCGAGATGCGCAAGGACTACGAGGCCAACGTCGACGAGAAGCTCACGCAGGCTTACGCAAAGATCGCCAATGCCAACTTCAAGACCAGCGGCGGCGAGACCTATCCCGACGCCACGTTCACGCTGCGCCTGGCCTTCGGCACGGTGAAGGGCTACGAGGAGAACGGCAAGCACATCCCGTGGGACACGACCGTCGGCGGGACCTTCGCGCACTCCGGCGCGCACAACAACGCTCCGCCGTTCGACCTCCCGAAGTCGTGGCTGTCGAAGAAAGCGGAGCTGAAGGACGACAAGACGCCGTTCAACTTCGTCTTCACCGCCGACATCATCGGCGGCAATTCCGGCAGCCCGGTGGTGAACCGCGCCAACGAGTTCGTCGGCATCGTCTTCGACGGCAATCTGCAGTCGCTGCCGTGGGACTACCAGTTCGACGACCGGCAGGGGCGGGCCCTGGCGGTGCACTCCGCCGGCATCCTCGACGCCCTGCGCAAGGTCTACCACGCCGACGACGTGGTCAAAGAGCTTACGGGGAAGTGATGCAGGCGCGGGCGGCCACGAAGGGCGACGCCACGGCGATCGCGCGGATTTACAACGAGGGAATCGAGGACCGCATCGCCACGTTCGAGACCCGGCCGCGCACGGCCGCCGACGTCGAGAAGTGGATGATGGGCGTGCATCCCGTCGTCGTGGTCGAGGACGGCGGCCAGGTCGTGGCCTTCGCCTCGTCGTCGACGTATCGCCCGCGCGAATGCTACGCCGGCGTGGCGGACTTCTCCGTCTACGCCGCGCGCAACGCGCGCGGGCGCGGCGCGGGGCGCGTGGCCATGGAGGCGCTGATGGAGGCGGCGGCGAAGGCGGGCTTCTGGAAGCTCTGCTCGCGCGTCTTCGTGGAGAACACGGCCAGCCGGACGCTGCTGCGCTCCGTCGGCTTCCGCGAGGTCGGCACCTACGAGCACCACGGAAAGCTCGACGGCGCCTGGCACGACGTCGTCATCGTCGAGAAGCTCCTCGGCGAGGCCGCGCATTGACCGCGTGCCCTAGCTGCGGATCGGAGCACACCCGCCGCGGCGGAATGCAGATCTGGGGCGTGTACCTGGTGCTGATCGCGGTGGGAGTGCCGGCCGTGCTGGTGCTGCATTTTCACGCGGGTTTGGTGGCGGCGGTGATGATCGTGGTCGCTGTGCTGGCCAATCTGCTGTTCAATCAGCGGGTATGCCTCGATTGCGGGCATCAGTGGAAAGTTTGACGAATGCAGAATGCAGAATGCAGAATGCAGAACTGGCTCCGCTTTTAATTCTGCATTCTGCATTTTGCATTCTGCATTCATCAAATGCCTGACCCTCAGTCCATCCGCAACTTCTCCATCATCGCCCACATCGATCACGGCAAGACGACCCTCTCGGACCGTCTGCTGCAGATCACAGGCGCGGTGGAGTCGCGCGACATGCACGAGCAGATGCTCGACGACATGGACCTCGAGCGCGAGCGCGGCATCACCATCAAAGCCCGCGCCGTGACCCTGCGCTACAAGGACTACACCTTCAACCTCATCGATACCCCCGGCCACGTCGACTTCTCCTACGAGGTCTCGCGCTCCCTGGCCGCGTGCGAAGGGGCCATCCTCGTCGTCGACGCCACGCAGGGCGTCGAGGCCCAGACGCTCGCGAACAGCTACCTGGCCATCGAGAACGACCTCGACATCCTCACCGTCATCAACAAGGTCGATCTCCCCTCCGCCGAGCCGGAGCGCGTGCGCGAGCAGATCGAGAACGTCATCGGCCTCGACGCCCACGACGCCGTCCTCGCCTCCGCCAAGGCCGGCATCGGCATCGACGAGATCCTGGAGAAGATCGTCACCCACATCCCCGCGCCGAAGGGCGACGCGAACGGCGACCTGCGCGCGCTGCTCTTCGACTCCTGGTACGACTCCTACCGCGGCGTCATGTGCCTCGTGCGCGTCGTCGACGGCGAGATCCGCAAGGGCATGCGCGTGAAGTTCCTCTCCACCGGCCGCGTCTACGAAGTGACGGAGATGGGCATCTTCACGCCGAAGGCGAAGACGATCGACCGCCTCGGCGTCGGCGAGGTCGGCTTCATCAGCGGCAACATCAAGGACATCGTCCAGGCCAAGATCGGCGACACCATCACCGCGCACGACGCCAATCCCGAGCCCCTCCCCGGCTTCCAGGACGTCAAGCCGATGGTCTTCGCCGGCATCTTCCCGATCAACACCGACGAGCACGAGAACCTGCGCGACGCGATGGGAAAACTGAAGCTCAACGACGCCTCGTTCTCGTACGAGCCGGAGTCGTCGCAGGCCTTGGGCTTCGGCTTCCGCTGCGGCTTTCTCGGCCTGCTGCACATGGAGATCGTCCAAGAGCGCCTGGAGCGCGAGTTCAACCTCGAGCTCATCACCTCCGCCCCCGGCGTGCGCTTCCGCGTCACCAAGACCGACGGCGACGTCATCGAGATCGAGAACCCGCAGAAGATGCCCGACCCCGCGTACATCAGCAAGGTCGAGGAGCCGTTCCTGGAGGTGACGATCTTGTCGACGGACGAATTCGTCGGACCGATCCTGGCCCTGGCCATCGACCGCCGCGGCGTACAGAAGAAGCTGGAGTACGTCGGCACGAACCGGGTCATGATCGTCTACGAGATGCCGCTCAACGAGGTCATCCTCGACTTCTTCGACAAGCTGAAGTCGATCTCCCGCGGCTACGCGTCGCTCGACTACAACGTCATCGGCTACCGCGAGAGCGAGCTCGTGAAGATGGACATCCTCGTCAACGGCGAGCCGCTCGACGCGCTGTCGCTGATCGTGCACAAGGACAAGGCCTTCGCCCGCGGCAAGATGCTCGTCGAGAAGATGAAGGAATTCATCCCGCGGCAGATGTTCGAGGTGGCGCTGCAGGCCGCCATCGGCAACCGCGTCGTGGCCCGCGAGACCGTGAAGGCCCTCCGCAAGAACGTTCTCGCGAAGTGCTACGGCGGCGACATCACCCGCAAGCGCAAGCTCCTCGAGAAGCAGAAAGAGGGAAAGAAGCGGATGAAGCGGGTCGGCAAGGTGGAGATTCCGCAGGAGGCGTTTTTGGCGGTGCTGAAGATCGATTGAGGGCGCAGGGCGCAGGGGGCGGGGCGCAGATCGTGTTCTGGCGGATGCACGCGCCTCGGCAGGACAACCACCTGCGCCCTGCCCCCTGCGCTCTGCGCCCTCGGTTGGCACGCTTTGCGAAATTAGCCTCGAATCGCCGGGATGCAGTGATCCCGAGGTGATTCAGAAGATTGATTCACCTCTTCTCGGAGAGGTGTTATGCGAGTTGCTCCCGTCGTACCCGCGATGCTGATCGCGGCCGTGGCAAGTGCCGCCCACGTCGACATGAACGATCCCCGGCGCGCCCTCGGGCGCGAGGACAACATCCGCGTCGACGCCGAGCTCCTTCAGGACTCCCTTTCCTCCAACTCCGCGCTCTCCGTCACCTACCAGGTCCAGAACCTGACCGCGCAGACCATCGGCATCGCCGACAAGGTCAGCGACGTCAGCTACGACCCCGACAGCGCCACGGTCACGTTCTCCATCGGCGCGGAAGTGCCGGCGGGCAAGACCATGCCGCACGTGGTCACGATCGGGCCGGGCGAGACGCGCGTGCTCAGCGCCGGAGGGCTGCTGCACATCGCTGTGCCGAAGCCGTCGACGCCCTGGAGCGTCGTGCCGCGCTACGTGCAGATCAAGGTCAACGTCCTCCGCGACGTCAAGCCCTTCGAGGCCCAGCTGGCGCAGCAGGCCAAGTCCGCCGTGGCGCCGGCGCTGCCGAACGACCTCTTCGATCAATGGGTCAACGCCAGCGACGCCGTCTTTCTGAACGCGATCCCGGTGCGCTGGAACGCGCGCGGCGACGCGAGCTCAACCGACGCTTCGGAGCGAGGGCCGGCCGGCCGCTGAGCAACGTTGCGTTTCCGCAACACCGTCCGTAATGGATCGCGCTATCGTATGGGCATCGTGAAACGGACGGCGTTCCTTCTCCTGCTGGCAACCGCGGCGGCGTGCTCCTCGTCGTCGTCGTCGAAACCGATCGTGGAGTCGACCGAGCCGCGCCGCGCCCTCGGCACCGAGAACGGCGTCCGCCTCGACGTCGAGCTCTACAGCGACTCGCTCAAGACCAACACCAATCTTCCGCTCAAGTACGACATCACCAACCACCGCGACCAGACCATCCTCGTGGCCGATCTCATCCCGCAGGGGAGCTACGACTCCGACACGCAGACCGTCACGGTGAACCTCGGCACGGAGATCCCCGGCGAGCAATTCCTGCCGCGCCTCATCCCCATCCGTCCGGGAGAGCGAAAGACCTTCACCGTCGCCGCGCACGTCGTGATCGCCGCGAATCCGGGCACGCCGTGGACGCCGAAGCCGAACGGCGTGCGCATCCGCCTCAATTTCCTCGACGACACGAAAACGTTCTCGCCGCTCGTCGACATCAAGGAGAAGGCGGTCCACGACCCGAACCTCGCCGCGGCGCTGTTCCAGAAGTGGGTCGAGAACAACGAGACCGTCGTCACGAACACCCTGCCGATGCGCTGGCAGGGCATCGTGATCGTCGATACGCCCACGCCGACGACGCCCACGAGGCGCGGGCGGGGGCGCGGACCAGGCTAGCGGCAAAACACGCCTCAGGCGAAGATCGTGCGGCGGCCTTGGGCAACCAACGCCGCCGGCCGCGCCGGCTCAGAAGCTCTTCAGCGCGTCCGCCTCGCTGTCGTACACCTCGAACACGGTGATCAGCTGCGTCACGTGCA
>JBKOUP010000098.1:0-18608 GCA_046723495.1 Acidobacteriota bacterium | reverse complement strand
CGTCAACATCGTGGCGGGGAAGAAGGTCGTCCCGGAGCTGATTCAACACGACGTGAATGGACATCGCATCGCCGCCGAGGTGCGGGAGATGAGCGCGCCGGCGACGCATGCCGAGTTGCGCGCGGAGCTGGCCGCCGTGCGCGGCAAGCTCGGCGGCCCCGGCGCCAGCCGGCGCGCCGCGGAAGCGATCATGGGTACACTGACGGCATGAGCGTCCCGCAGAGGCTGTACGGACACGCGCGCCGCTATCGCGGGTGGGCCGTCGTGGCCATCATCTCCATCGCCCTCGTCTCCAGCACGCAGCTGGCAATGATCGCGCTGGTGCAGCCGCTCTTCGACAACGTCCTGCTGCCGCCGCAGATGCAGAAGATCAAGGCACCCGACACTTCGACGCGCGCCCAGGTCACGCACATCATCCTCCGCCGCAATCTGCCGCAGGGACAGCGCGGCGCGCTGATCAACACCTACGACAGTCTGCAGGACCGCTGGCACCACTGGTGGAACGCCGGCGGCCAGCGCGACGAGAAGTGGAAGCGCATCCTGTGGATGCTGATGATCGTCTTCCTGATCCGCGCGCCGGCGGCGTTTTTCTCGGAGTACTCGTTCCAGAAAGTCGGCCTCTCCACCGTGCGGGACATGCGCAACGCGCTGTACGAGCGGATCATCCAGCAGTCCCACCGCTTCTTCGCGGAGCGCTCCACGGGGGAGATGGTCAGCCGCCTCGTTTCCGACGCCGACGCCATCCAAGCCGCGATCTCCACGCGCCTCGGCGATCTGCTCGAAGAGTCGGCCACGCTCCTCGGCCTGATCATCTTCGTCTTCGTCACCAACCTGCAGCTCGCCGTCCTCTGTTTCTTCGTCGCGCCCGTCATCGTCGTCCCCATCGTGCAGTTCGGGCGGCGCATCCGGCGCACCACGCACCGCTCCCAGGAACGGATGGCCGACCTCTCCACGATCCTGGAGGAGACCATCCGCGGCGTGCGCATCGTGAAGTCGTTCACCATGGAGACGTTCGAGATCAACCGCTTCCGCGCGGCCACGAGGCGCCACCTCGAGTCGACGCTGAAGGCCCAAAGGATCCAGGCCTCGACCTCGCCGGTGCTGGAGCTGCTGGCGGGATTCTGCGCGCTCCTGCTCTTCTGGTACGCGCACAACCAGATCGCCGTGAAACACACCATGACCCCCGGCGAGTTCCTGGCCTTCGTCGGGGCCATGGCGGCGATGTGGGCGCCGATCAAGAAGCTGAACCGCGTCAACCTCTCCGTGAACACGGCTCTCTCCGCGGCCGAGCGCGTCTTCCGCATGACCGACATCGACAACGACGTGCAGGAGAAACCCGACGCCGTGGAGCTGACCGCGGCGGGGCACGTGCGCTACGAGAACGTCACCTTCGCCTACGGCGCCGACCCCGTACTGCGCCGCATCAACCTCGACATCGCGCCGGGCGAGATCGTGGCCCTGGTCGGCTCCAGCGGCGCGGGGAAGACGACGTTCGTCAATCTCCTGCCGCGCTTCTATGACGTGACCGAGGGGCGGATCACCGTCGACGGCGTCGACGTGCGCGACACCACGCTCCGGTCGCTGCGCGGCCTGATGGGCTTCGTCACGCAGGAAGTCGTCCTCTTCAACGACAGCGTGCGCAACAACATCGCCTACGGGCGCGCCGACGCCGACCTCGATCGCGTCATCGACGCGGCCAAGGCTGCCAACGCCCACGAGTTCGTCTCCGCGCTGCCGAACGGCTACGACACGCTCATCGGCGAAGGGGGCGTGCTCCTCTCCGGCGGGCAGCGCCAGCGCCTGGCCATCGCCCGCGCGCTCTTCAAGGATCCGCCGATCCTCGTCCTCGACGAAGCCACGTCGTCGCTCGACACCGAGTCGGAGCGGCTCGTGCAGCAGGCCCTCAACAACCTGATGCAGGGGCGCACCACGCTCGTCATCGCCCACCGCCTCTCCACGATCCGCTCGGCCGACAAGATCGTCGTCCTCGACAAGGGCGCGATCGTCGAGGCCGGGCGGCACGAGGACCTGCTCACCCGCCGCGGCGTCTACCGCAAGCTCTACGACCTGCAGTTCGCCGAGGAAGATACGGGAGTGCTGGCGCGATGATCCCGCTGCTCGCCTCGTGGCTCATCCGCGGACTGCACGCGTCGCTGCGCCTGCGCCACGTGCACGCGGAGAATCTGACGGAGCAGAAACAGTGCATCATCGCCTTCTGGCATGCCCATCTGCTGCTGATGCTGCACACGAAATGGCGCGGCCCGGCGGTGGTGATGATCTCGCGCTCGCGCGACGGCGAGTACATCGCCCGCGTCTTCGACCACTACGGCGTCGAGTCGGCGCGCGGCTCGTCGACGCGGGGCGGCAGCGCGGCGCTGCGCGAGCTGATCCGCGCCGCGCGGGCCGGGAAGAACATCGTCTTCACGCCCGACGGGCCGAAGGGGCCGAACCGCATCGTCAAGGACGGCATCGTCGCCGCCGCCCAGGCCACCGGGCTGCCGATCGTGCCGATCGCCTTCGCCGCGAAAAAAAAAAGTTGCTGCGCTCCTGGGACCGCATGGTCATCCCCATGCCGTTCTCGCGGGCCATCTTCCTTTACGGGGCGCCGATCGTCGTGCCGCGCGACGCGGACGTCGAGGAGGCGCGGACGCGCGTGGAGGCTACGATGCGCGGGCTGGAAGAGCGCGCGGATCGGGACTTTGATGAACTTTGGAGAAAGCAGAAAGCAGAAGGCAGAAAGCAGAAATCCTGGCGGCGATCGCACGATGACCGCTAGGATTTCTGCTTTCTGCCTTCTGCTTTCTGCTCCACGCTCATGATTCACTCCATGACCGGCTTCGGCCGGGCCGCCGGCGCGCTCTCCGCGCGCTATCACGTCGCCGTCACGGCGAAGTCGGTGAACCACCGCTTCCTCGAAACGTCCGTGCGCCTGCCGGAGTACCTTTGGGAGCTGGAGTCGCTCGTGCGCTCGATTGCCTCCGAAGGCTTCTCGCGCGGGAAGCTCGACATCTCCATCCGCGTGCAGCGGACGCAGCAGCCGGAGTACGCGGTGCGCGTGAACGCCCAGATCGCCAACAACGTCATTCCCCAGGTTCGCGCCATCGCCGAGGAGCTCGGCCTCGGCGGCACGTTCAGCGGCGGAGACCTTCTGCGCTTGCCCGATTTCCTGCAGGTCGACGCCGTCGAGGCCGAGGTCGCGGACGAGGAGCGCGAGGCGCTGTCGCTCGTCGTGCGCGAGGCTCTGGCCCAGCTGCGCGGCATGCGGGCGCGGGAAGGGGAGTCGCTGCGCGCCGACATCAGCGCCCGCCTGCAGACGATCCGCGCGCTGCAGTCGCGCGTCTCGGCGCTGCGCGACGAGATCCGCAACGAGCTCCTCTCCACGTTTCGCGACCGCGTGAGCGAGATCGCCCAGCAGGCCGGCATCGAAGTGCCGGAGGAGCGCGTCGCTCAAGAAGTCGTGATGATGGTCGAGCGCGGCGACATCGCCGAGGAGATCACCCGGTTGGCGCATCACGTCGAGCAGATCGAGAAAGCGGTCGACTCGAAGGAGCCGGCCGGGAAGAAGCTCGATTTCCTGTCGCAGGAGATGCTCCGCGAGATCAACACGATGGGCTCGAAGTCGCGCTCCGCGGCGCTCCGAACCGTCGTTGTAGAATTGAAAACCGAGGTCGAGAGGATCCGCGAACAGGTGCAGAATGTCGAGTAACTTCCACCCCGACGGGACCCTCTTCATCGTCTCCGGTCCCTCGGGCGCGGGCAAGACGACGCTGATCAACGGGGTCCGCAACCAGCTCGAGCCGATCGGCATCAACCTCTATTTCTCCGTCTCCCACACCACGCGCGCGCCGCGCATCGGCGAGGAGCCGGGCCGCAGCTACCACTTCGTCAGCCGATCCGAGTTCGAGCAGATGATTGAGCGCGGGGAATTTATCGAGCATGCCTTCGTTCATGAGCAGCTGTACGGCACATCGAAAGCCGAGGTCCTCGGCCGGCTCCGGCGCGGCGAGGACGTCATCCTCGACATCGATTACCAGGGGGCGGCGCAGATCGCCAAGGACCCCGAGCTGAGCACGCGCTCTTTGAACATTTTCATCTTCCCGCCGTCGTTCGAGCATCTCGAACAGCGGCTCCGCGACCGCGGGCTGAACAGCGAGGAAGAGATTCACACGCGCCTGCAGAAAGCGATCGACGAGATCGACGCGGGCAAAGAGTTCTACCACTACGTGATCATCAACGACGATCTGAACGTCGCCACGGAATGCCTGAAGGCGGCGGTGATCGCCAAGAAACTGCAAACGAGGACGGCGCTCGAGGCCATCGCCAAGATGGCGGAGCGCCTGAAGGAGGAACGGGATGGAAGGTTTGCCCGAGGGCATTGACAGCAAGTTCCGCTACGTGCTGCTGGTTTCCAAGCGCGCCGAGCAGCTCATCCAGGGAGCAGCCCCCAAAGCGCGTTCGAAGCACACCAAGCCGACGCGCGTGGCCATGGAAGAGATCGAGAAGAATCAGGTGAAGTGGCAGCTCACGCCGCCGGTCGAGGAACCCACCGCGATCTCGGAGTGATGTGAACATCGTACTCGGTGTTTCCGGCGGCATCGCCGCATACAAAACACCGGATCTCGTCCGGCGCCTGCGCGATGTGGGCGCGGACGTCCGCGTGGTGATGACCCCCAACGCCGCGCGTTTCGTGACGCCGCTGGCGCTGGCGACCGTCTCCGAGCACGGCGTCATCGTCGATCAGTGGGGCGATCCGGAGCGCGGCGGCGTCGACCACGTCGAGCTGGCGCGCCGGGCGGAGCTGCTGCTGATCGCGCCCGCCACCGCGAACATCATCGCCAAGCTCGCCATCGGCATCGCCGACGACGCTTTGACGACGTACGCCGTCGCGCACCGCGCCGCGATCATCGTCGCCCCGGCGATGAACACGTTCATGCTCCAGCATCCGACCGTGCAGCAGAACCTGGCCACGCTGCGTGCGCGCGGCGTGGTGGTGCTCGACCCCGACAGCGGCCTGCTGGCCTGCGGCGACGAAGGCTCCGGCCGGATGCCCGACCCGCCCGCGATCGCCGAGTTCGTGAAGCGCCATCTTGGCGCGAAGGATCTCGACGGCCGGACGATCGTCATCACCGCCGGACCGACGCGCGAAGCGATCGATCCGGTGCGCTACATCTCGAACCGCTCCTCGGGGAAGATGGGCTACGCACTGGCCGAGGCCGCGGCCCGGCGTGGAGCGCGCGTGACGCTGATCTCCGGGCCGACGTCGCTGGCCGCGCCGAACGGCGTGAGCGTGGAGCACGTCACGACCGCCGCCGAGATGCGCGACGCGGTGATGCGCGCGCTCGACGGCGCCGACATCGTGATCAAAGCCGCCGCCGTCGCCGACTATGCGCCGGCCGCGCCGGCGAATCGCAAGATCAAAAAAGAATCACGCGACGAGCTCACGCTGACCCTGCAGCGAACGCCCGACATCCTCGCCGAGATCGGCGCAGCCAGGTGCAAGCCGTTCGTCGTCGCTTTCGCCGCGGAGACCGAGGCTCTCGAGCAGAACGCGCGCGAGAAACTGCTGCGCAAGAACGCCGACCTCATCGTCGCCAACGACGTCGCCGACCCCTCCATCGGCTTCGACGCCGATCAGAACGAGGTGCTGGTCATCGGGAGGGAGGGCGGCGCCGTCAAGATCGAGCGCGCGCCGAAGATCGTCGTGGCGAATCGGATTCTCGACCTGGTGGTAAACCAGAAACCAGAAACCAGAAACCAGAAGTAATCGCAGCGAGGTTCTTTCTGGTTTCAGGTTTCTGGTTTCTGGTTTCCCCGCGTCACTCGTTCTCGCAAGCCAGCAGAATCTTGTCCGTGATCTTCCAGACCGTGTCGTCGCCGCAGAGGTTCACCGCCTCCACCACGCATTCGTCGCCGTCCTCGTCGACCACCTTGATGTCGTAGTCGTCGCAGTCGATGTTGGTGAGCTTGAACGTGCCGCCCTTCGCGTCGATCACGGCGTCGCCGAGCTGGTCCGGCCCCCAATGCTTGTCCGTCGTCGACGAGAGATAGAGGTGGTGGATCTCCCACTTGCTCTGGTTGACGACCTTGATCGTCGCTTTCTTCTTCGCGGCGGCGGCGGCGGGGATTGCGGCGAGGACGAGGAGAATGACGAGCATCTTGCGCATAAGGCCGTCGAGTATAGTCGAGACATGGACGAAGAACTGGCCGCGGAGCTGGCTCTGCTGAAGGAATTCGGGTTCACGCATCTCGACGTCAGGGGACAGGGGACAGGGGACGGGGGACAGGTGGTGGATGCCGATCAGGCCGCGCTGCTTGCGGAGATGGCCGGCGTCGCGCGCGCGTGCGAGAAATGCCGGCTGGCCAAGACGCGCACGAACGTCGTCTACGGCGTCGGCAATCCGAACGCCGACCTCATGTTCATCGGCGAGGCGCCGGGACGCGACGAGGACCTCAAAGGCGAGCCTTTCGTCGGCCGGGCCGGGCAGCTCCTCACCGACATCATCAAGGCCATGAAGCTGACGCGCGACGACGTCTACATCGCCAACGTCATCAAGTGCCGCCCGCCGGAGAACCGCAACCCCGATCCCGACGAGCTCGAGGAATGCCGGCCGTTCATCCGCCGCCAGATCGAGATCATCCGGCCGAAGGTCATCGTGACCCTCGGCAAGTTCGCCCTGCAGAGCCTCATGGAGCGCAGCTACGCGATCACCGCCGCGCGCGGGCAGTGGCTCGAATACAACGGCGTCAAGGTCATGCCGACGTACCACCCGGCTTACTTGCTGCGCAACCCGGCGGCGAAGAAGGACGTCTGGAACGACATGAAGAAAGTGATGGCGGCGCTGAGCGCGGAGACGAGCGCGCCGTAGAGGAAGCCCTTCGGGAGATAGCGCAGCACGACGTCGCTCTCGCCGGCCGGCAAATAGAACGCAAGAAAGGCGTGGTCGGCGCCGTGCAACCGCAGCGGCACGCGCGCGCGCGTGGCACGCCATCCTTTCCAGGCCGGCTCGGAGACGATGACCCAGGCCGGCGCGCGCAGCGAGGCGTGGACGAGCAGGCGCGAGCCGTCGCGGCGCACGCGGAGATCGCCCTCGCCGTTGACGCGCGTGTACGGCGCCTCGCGCGAGGCGATCCACCCCTCGGCGCCGAAGTCGCGGCACGCCGACATCTGCGCGATCGAGCCTTCGCGCTCGCCGACGTGAACGAGGCGCGGCAGGAAAGCCCGCGGCAGCGCGCGCGCGTTCTCGAGGATCCGGTCGTTCTTCAGAAAATAGCGCACGTTCATCAGCGAGAGCATCGGCGCCTCGAGATCGTCCACGCGGTTCGACCAGACGGCAATCGGCGTCGACCAGAGCGGGAACGTCTCCGCGAGCGGCGCGAACGTCATGGCCTGGTAGCCACGCACGTCCTCGAGGCCGAAGAGGGTGGCCAGGTTCGGCGTGAGCGTCGTCCCCTGCCCGGCGATGCGGAACGGCTCCTCGCTCCGCGCCAGCGCGCGCAGTTGCGGCAGCGGCGGATCGGCTGCGCGACGGTCGAGCGTCGGCACGGCGCCGCCGATCTCCGCGCCGCGCTGGATGAGGAGCAAGGCGAGAAGCGCGAGAGGCTTGCGGTCGGGGAAGGCTTTGATCAGCGCGATGGCCAGCACGACTGGGACGAGCTCGTGCACCGACGGCATCAGCAGAAGGGCGACGGTGGTGGCGAGCACGAGCCAGGCGTCGACGCGCTCTAGGCCCATGGCCGCGAGAACGCAGATCCCCATCGCGGCGAAGGCAATCAGGCGCGCATTCACGGCGATGCCGAACAGCGGCAAGTGCTTGAGCAGGTCATTCACGCCCGGCGCCTCGGCGCCGGCCAGCCAGCCGAAAACGATGAGCGCGGCGAAGAACCAGACCTCGCGCCGGCGTACGCGCAGCAGCGCGGCGATGGCCGGAGCGAAGAGCACGGCGCCGGCGTAGCTCGTGCCGGCCCACTCGTGCCTGGTCGCCGCGGGATGCGGCGCGTTCTCCGCGAGCGGAAAAAAATTGTTGCGGACGATGTGCGCGACTGTCGTCAGCGAGTTGTGCGTTCGCCATCCGCTCTCGCGGTGCAGAAACTCGCGCGTCTGCGGGATCGCTTCGAGCAGCGGTCCGAGGTGAATCGCGCAGAGGAGCAGCGCGGCGAGGCCGGCGCCGAGGCCGCAAAGGATCGTCTGCTTCGAGCGCGACTCGAAGAGCGTGTACGCCGCCGCCATCGTCACGACGTGGAGCTCCGTCTCCGGATGTCCGGCCAGCGTCAGGAGGACGAGGGCGATCGTCAGCACCGCCGCGGAGCGCAGCGACGGCGCGCGCGCGATGAGGCGCCCGCCGAGGAAGACGAGCGGCGCGATGGCGATGGAGAGACCGTGCGCGGTGAGGATGAAGGAGACGACGTGCGTCGAGAACGCCCATGCCGCGGCGCCGAAGAGCGACGGCAGCTCGCCGAGCTCCAGCGCTCGTAGAAAGAGGAACATCGACAGCGCGGCCAGAAAGTACGTCATCGCTGCGGTGAAGGTGAGGCCGCCGGCGAGCGGCAGCAGCAATCCGAGGAGCGTGACCGGGTGGTACGGCGCCGACTGCGCGGCGCCCGCCAGCGGATCGCCGCAGAGCTCGTACGGATTCCAGAGCGGCCACTCGCCGCGATGCACGGCCGCGCGCAGGGCGGCGTTCCAGGGGATGAACTGCGCGTAGACGTCGCTGAGCGCGGGGTTTACGGTGTGCGTGATCCCGACCTGCCGCGCCACCGAGGCCAGCGGCTCGTTCGTGTAGGCGAGATCGAGCGGCGCGTAGACGCGGCCGGCCAGCAGCGCCCGTCCGGTGAAGCAGAGCGGCAGCAGCGCCAGCGCCGCCGCCGCGCGCCAGGAGAGCGGCGCGACGCGGCGTGCCAGCGCCAGGCACGCGCCTGCGGCAATGAAATAGAGGAGGGCGGACACGGGACGCGGCGATTGTAGACTCTGTCTCGTGAAGCTTGTCCCGATCCTCCTCTTTCTCGCGTCCCCGCTCTTCGCCGCCTACGCCTCGCGCGACGTCGTTCTTCCCGTTGCTGGGCGCGCCACGGGCGCCGACGGCCGCCTCTTCCTCACCGCGCTCTGGATCACGAACCCGTCGGAACGTGACGCGCTCGACGCCACGGTCATCTTCCATCCCGCCGCGGAGAAGATGCCGTCGCACGAATCGAAACTCCACCTCGGGCCCGGCGAGACGCGCGTCGTCGACCCCATCGACGCCGCGATCCTCGGCGTCCCCGAGGCCCTCGGCGCGCTGCGCATCATCGCCACGCGCGACGTCCTCGCCACCGCGCGCGTCTACAGCCGCATGCCGAACGAGAGCAGCGCGCGCAGCCTGGCCACGTCGTTTCCGGCGATGCCGGTGGAGTACGCCATCGGCAACGGCGAGTCGGCCACGCTACAGGGCCTCTCGCCGGCGGATGGGCGCTACAAGATTTACCTCGCCGAGGTCGCCGGGCAGCCGCTCGACGTCGACGTGAGCCTTCTCGACGCGCGCGGCGTCACGATCGCCTCCAAGCGCATGTACGTCGACAAGAACCGCCAGCTCACCGCCGACGCCGGCGAGCTCTTCCCGAAGTTCACCAGCGGCACGGCCACGCTGCGCGTCGACGGCGTCAACGGCGGCGGGCGCGTCGTCGTGGCCGGCTCGCAGATCGCGCGCGAGAGCCAGGACTCCACGCCGTTCGAGATGAGCTTCACCACGACGCCGCGCGAGCGCCTCGGCGGGTGGGAAGCGTTGACTTACATCGCTGTCGCCGCGGTGGCCGGCGTGGCACTTCTTCTGCGCCGCTGATGGGCCTCGCCGAATTCGCCGACGTCGCGCTGCCGGTTGCGGTCCATGGCACGTTCGTCTACGCCATCCCGCCCGAGCTGCGCGACGACGTCCGCCTCGGCTCGCGCGTCGAAGTGCCTTTCGGGCCGCAGCGCTCCACCGGCTTCGTCGTCGGCTTGCGCGACGAAGCGGAGACGAAGAACGTCAAGCCGATCCGCGCCGTGCTCGACGACGACGAGCCCTCGCTGATCCCGGAGATCCTCGACCTCTGCCGCTGGGCCGCCGAGTACTACCTCGCGCCGCTCGGCGAGATGCTGCGCGTGGCCCTGCCGGCGAACATGTCCGCGCGCGGCCAACGCGAGGTGTCGCTCGCCGTCGACGACTGGGAAGGACAGCCCGCCGACATGGCCCTCATCGCCGAGCTGCGCCGGCGCCCGCTCATGTTCGCCGCCGCGGTCGAAGCGAGCTCGCGCTCGACGGTGCGCCGGCTGCGCGACGCCGGCGTCATCACTGTCACGGACCGCCTGCGCGACGCGAAGGGAGTCCGCTACGACCGCTTCGTCGTTCTCGAGGCGGCGGCGGGCGCGCTGACGCCGAAGCAGCAGCACGCCGTCGAGCTGTTGCAATCGCGCGGCGGCGAGATGTCGGTGGCCGCGCTCGAGCACGCCGGCGTCTCCGCCGCGGTCCTCGGCGCGCTGGCGAAAAAATCGATCGTCCGCGTCGAGCGCCGCGCGCGGCGGCACACGCTCGACGCGTTTCTCGCCGGCCTCGAAAGCGCGCCCGACGAGATTCGATTCTCCGCCGAGCAGCGCACCGCCATCGACGCCGTGCGCGCCGCCCTCGGCACGTTCCAGCCCTTCCTCCTCGAAGGCGTCACCGGCAGCGGAAAAACCGAGGTCTACGTCGAAGTCATGCGCGACGTCGTGCGACGGGGAGAGCAGGCCTTGCTCCTCGTCCCGGAGATCTCCCTGACGCCGGTCTTCGCCGCGCGGCTCAAGCAGCGCTTCGGCGACCGCATCGCCATCCTGCACAGCAGCCTCTCCGCGAGCGAGCGCTTCGATCAGTGGTGGCGCGCGCGGCGCGGCGAAGTCGACGTCGCCATCGGCCCGCGCTCCGCGCTCTTCGTGCCGTTCCAACGCCTCGGCATCGTCGTCGTCGACGAAGAGGGCGACGGCGCCTACAAGCAGGACGAGACGCCGCGCTACAACGCCCGCGACCTCGCCGTCGTGCGCGCGCAGCTGCGCGGGATCCCCGTCGTCCTCGGAAGCGCCACGCCGTCGCTGGAGTCGCGCGAGAACGCCGCGCGCGGCAAGTACGCGCTGCTGCGGATGACGAAGCGCGTCGAAGCGAGGCCGCTCCCCGAGGCCGACGTCATCGATCTGCGGAAAGAGAAGGCGGAGAAGGAGGACAAGGGCATCGTCATGTTCAGCAGCGCCTTGAAGAGCGCGCTGCGCGACGTCTTCGACGCCGGCGAGCAAGCCATCATCCTCATCAATCGCAGAGGGTATGCGCCGTATCTCCTCTGCCGCGAATGCGGCAACGACTTCCGCTGCCGCGACTGCAGCGTGACGATGACGGTGCATCGCCGCGACGGCCTGCTCATCTGCCACTACTGCGGACTGCGCCGGCCGATCCCGTCGAAGTGCCCGCTCTGCGGCGGCGAGGTGCTGCAGCCGATCGGCTTCGGCACGGAGAAAGTGGAGGAGCGCTTCCGCCGCGAGTTTCCGGACGTCGCCGTCGAGGTGCTCGACCGCGACTCCACGCGGAAGAAAGGGGAGCTCGTGCGCATCCTCGACCGCTTCCGAGCCCAGACGACGCAGGCGCTGATCGGCACGCAGATGCTGTCGAAAGGCCACCACTTCCCGAACGTGACGCTGACGGCGGTGCTGAGCGCCGACTCGATCCTCGGCTATCCCGACTTTCGATCCGCGGAGAAGACGTTCTACCTGCTGACGCAGGTGGCCGGCCGCGCCGGCCGCGGCACGAAGCACGGCAGGGTGCTGATCCAGACGGCCTTCCCGCAGCACTACGCGATCCAGCACGCGCTGCGCCACGACTACGAGGCCTTCTTCGCCTCGGAGATCGAATTCCGGCGCACGTTTCACTACCCGCCGGTGACGGCGATGATCGCGATCCTCTTCCGCGGCGAGAAGCTGCCCGAGGTCGAGCAGGCGGCGTTCGACAGCGGCCGCCGCCTCGAGGAGGCCATTCGCTCCGTGGCCGGCACGCGCATCCAGGGCCCCGCGCCCGCGCCGCTGGCGCGCATCAAGGGCGTGTGGCGCTACCAGATCCTCCTGCGCTCACCGCAGCGCGCCGCGCTGCGCAAGGCGGTGGAGACGGTGATGGTGGGGAAGAAGTGGAAGGGGGTCGATGTGGCGGTGGACGTCGATCCGATCAATATCTTGTGAAGGTGACAGGGAACAGGTGACAGGTGACAGGTGGTGCCCTGTTCCCTGTCAGCTGTTCCCTGTCACCTCACTGCTCCCTAAACACATACTCATGCTGCGAATCGCGCACCGTCAGCGAGCGCGTCTCGCCCGTGCCGACGACGAACTCGAATCCGGGCATGCCCGGCACGATCGTCAGGAACGACACCGTGCCGTCGGGGTTGTGGCGCGAGGCCATCTCGCTCTTCCACTCGCCGAAGTCGAAGATCGTCGCCGCGCCGTCGTGGCGAACCGTCAGGTCGCCGAGGGCGGCGTTGCGGTAGCGCGGAGCGAGCTTCCCGGCGTCGGCCGCGGCGGCCGGCACCGTCATCCGCTTCCGCTCCGCGGCGAGATCGTCGACGGTGCTCTTCGCCGCGGCGTCCACGTCCTTGTCCGCCTCCGGCCGGCCGTCGAACAGCACCTCCAGCAGCTTGCGGCGGAAGGCGTTGCGCAGAAACCGTCCCGGATCGGCGTTCGTCAGGATCACCGCGCCGACCTTCTGCTCCGGCAGCCAGATCATGTCGCTGTGGTAGCCGATCAGGTCCCCGCCGTGGTGCACGACCGGGATCCCGTACTTCCGGTCGACCATCAGCCCCATGCCGTACGTCTGATCCTTGCTCATCGACACCTGCGCCGTGCGCCGGGCCAGGAGCGACTCCTTGCTGATGTAGCGCTTGCCGTCGAGGAGCGTGCCCTCGTCGAGCTCCATCTGCACGTACTTGAGCATGTCGTGCGCGTTGCTCCAGGCTCCGCCGGCGGGGCGCAGCGGGATGATCGAGTAGTTCACCTCCATCGCCGAATGCGCGGGCTTGCCGTCGAGGCCGGGCGAGTGCGCGGCGGCGTGATTCGCCGTGCCGAGGGCGCGGGCGTAGTCGAACGTCGTCGAGGTCATGCCGAGCGGGGCGAAGACCCGCGTGCGCATGGCCTCGTCGTAGGCCGCGCCGAGCTCGCGGTCGGGGTAGAGCACGTGCCCGCCGACGAAGCCCGCCGCGCCGGCCAGGAGGTTCGAGTACTGGTACATCTCCCCGAACTTCGACGTCGGCTGCACCGTCGACAGCGTCTTCAGCGCGCCGTCCGGCGTCACGCCGTCGTACTGGAACAGCCACTCGTAATCCTGGCGCGGCAGCCCGGTGCAGGCGCAGATCAGATGCTTCACCAGCACGCGGCGGGTCGTGTCGGCGTTGCCGAGCTTGAACGACGGCAGCAGCGTCGCCACCGGCGTCTCCCACGTCAGCTTCTTTTCGTCGACGAGCTTGGCCAGCATCAGCGTCGTCAGCGCCTTCGTGTTCGAGGCGATGATGTAGAGCGTGTTGCCGTCCGGCTTGGCCGCGGAGGCGATGTCGCGCACGCCGAAGCCGCCTTCGAAGACGACCTTGCCGTCCTGCACGAGACCGATGGAGACGCCGGGCACGCCGAGCTTCTTCTGTCCCTCCTCGACGAATTTCGAGAGCGCGGCGATGCGCTTGGCGTCGAGCGTGTTCGCTTGCTTCCCGGCGAACGACTCGCGCGTGTAGCCCTTCGGCAGGAGGGTGCCGGTGATCAGCGCCACCTGGGACCTGCGCTTTTCGAGGACGGCGTCAGCCATGTCGAGGATGAGCACCGTCCAGCGCTTGCCAGCGCGCCGCGTCACCAGGGACACCGTGCGCTTTTCGTTCGGCGACGTCACGAAGATGGACTCGTGGATGTCGGTCCAGCCGTCCTTGTCGGGGAAATCGTTCGTCACCTTCACCGGCCGCTCGCTGCGGTCGTACACGCGCATGTACATCGTCAACGCCGTGACCATTGCGATTTCCGCGTCGTCCGCCTGCATGTCGACGAGCATGATCCCCGAGTCGGCGTCCTCCGGAGAGCTGAGCATCGTGATGAACTCTTTCTGATGGATTCTCCAGCCCGCCGGAGCGATGAACGTCGCCCCTCCCTGCGTGGTGATCGGCGTGTCAACGGACAAACCCGTGGCCAGCAGAAGCGCAAGAATCGCGGCGTGCATGGCCACGATTATGAACGATGACGCTTACGCAATCGCTTCGCGGCGCAGCGGCTGCTCCAGCTGCACCAGTCCATCGAGCAGGCGCTCGTCGATGTCGGGATCGAACGTGCGCACGAGCGCGGTCAGGTCGCGCACGTGCGAGATCACGGCGACGACACCGCCGTACACCGGCTCCGACTTCGAGCGCTCGAATGTGTGGTACGGGCAGCGGCGGCCGAAGATGGCCGGGTCGATCGAGTTCAGGCAGGAGATGGCGTGATTGATCGACCACCACAGCCGGTCGCCGAGGTCGCCGGGCGGCTGGTTGATGCGGGTGTGGCGGGCGGTCTCGGCCAGGCGATCGATGGAGCGGCAGAGCGCGCGCACCTTCTCCTCGGCCGGCACGCGCCGCGGATCGTCATGATTCAGCGCCGCCACCGAGGCGTACAGCTTCTCGATGCGGTGGCGGAGATCGTCGTCGAGCTTGCGGATGAACCACTCCAGCGAGGGCACATGCCGCATGACCTCGTTTCGGCCCCAGATTTCGAAGAGCGGCTTCGCGGCCGCCTTGTCAGTCGCTTCGATGAGAGTCATGTGTTAGGGTGCGCCGTCATGAACGGCGATCCGATGCAGTTCGAGGAGCCGATCCTCCAACTCCGGCGCCAGATCGAAGAAGCATCCTCCGCGGAGGGTGATCCGGCCCGGCTCGCCGAGCTGCGCGAGAAGCTTACCAAAACGGCGCACGACATTTACGCCAACCTCAGCCCCTGGCAGAAAACGCTGGTGGCCCGGCATCCCCAGCGGCCGTACTCGCTCGACTTTATCGCCGGCCTGTTCGACGAGTGGGTCGAGGTCCACGGCGACCGCAACTTCTCCGACGACGCCGCCATCGTGGCCGGCTTCGCGCGCTTCCGCGGGACGGCCTGCGCCATCGTCGGGCATCAGAAGGGGCGGAACACGAAGGAGAAGATCATCCGCAACTTCGGGCAGCCGCGCCCCGAGGGATTCCGCAAAGCGCTGCGGGTGATGAAGCTCGCCGAGAAGTTCAAGCTGCCGATCTTCTCCTTCGTCGACACCCAGGGTGCCTACCCTGGAGTCGGCGCGGAGGAGCGCGGGCAGGCCGAGGCCATCGCCGTGAACCTGCGGGAGATGGCCGCGCTGCAGGTGCCGATCATCGTCTCGGTCCTCGGCGAGGGCGGCAGCGGCGGTGCGCTCGGCCTCGGCGTGGGCGACCGCGTCTTCATGCTCGAGCACGCCGTCTACTCGGTCATCTCCCCCGAGGGATGCGCGGCGATTCTGTGGAAGAACTCGGCGGCCGCGCCCGACGCCGCCGCGGCCATGCGCATCACTGCCGCCGATCTGAAGAAGTTCGGCATCATCGACGAGATCGTCCCCGAGCCCGATGGCGGCGCGCACGCCGACGCCGCCAAAGCCGCCGAGCTCCTCGGCCCCTACCTCGAGAAGGCGCTGAAGGAATTGCAGAAGATCAAGCCGAACGCGCTGCCCGAGGAGCGGTACAAGAAGTTTCGAAGGATGGGCGTGTTCGAGAAGTCTTGATTTTAGTTTATCCCTCGCGAAGACGAGGGATCAGCCGAGCACCTGCGCGAATTGTGCTTCGTGGCTCGGTCTGCGCAGGTGCTCTGGTGATCCCTCGTCTTCGCGAGGGATAAAATCCTAACAGCGTGCTCCACGACCTCTGGCAGCTCCCCCCGCCGTTCGAAGCCCTTCCGCTCCTCCCCTTCGCCAACGACAAACTGCGCGCCATCGTGGCCCGGCGCGGCGTGACCACCGAGGACGACTTCCGCCGTTTCGCCGCGCCGACGCTCGACGACCTGCACGATCCCGCCGGCATCCACGGCATGAGCGAAGCCTGCGAGCGCATCGAGCGGGCCGTGCACGACGGCGAGACGATCCTCATCTACGGCGACTACGACGTCGACGGCGTCACCTCCATCGTTCTCCTGCAGACCGTCCTGCGCACCCTCGGCGCCGACGCCGCGCACGTCGTGCCGCACCGCCTCGTCGACGGCTACGGCCTCAAGAGCGAGGTCCTCGAGCGCGTCCTCGTCGAGCGCGCGGTCAAGCTCGTCATCACCGTCGACTGCGGCATCACCAGCGTCGAGCCCGTGCGCCGCGCGCTCGACCGCGGCATCGACGTCATCATCACCGACCACCACCTCCCGCCCGGCGTCCTCCCCGAGGCCGCGGCGGTGCTGAACCCCAAGCAGCCGGGCTGCGACTATCCGTTCAAGGAGCTCGCGGGCGTCGGCGTCGCCTTCAAGCTCTGTTGCGAGTTGATCCGGCGCAATGGGTGCAAGACCTCGATCGCGTCGCTGCTGAAGATCGCCGCCATCGGCACCGTCGCCGACGTCGCGCCGCTCATCGGCGAGAACCGCACCATCGCCTGGCTCGGCCTGCACGGGCTCGCCGAGCCGCGCAATCGAGGCCTGCGCGCGCTGATCCGCCGGCTCGGACTTCTCGGCAAGCCTCTACGAGCTGTAGACATCGGATTCAAGATCGGACCGCGCATCAACGCCGCCGGCCGCCTGGCCTCGGCCGACACAGCGATCGACCTTTTTGCCGCCACGGACGACGATTCGGCGTGGAAGCTCTGCGCCGAGCTCGATCGGCTCAACGCCGAACGGCAGGCCATCGAGAAGGAGGTGCGCGGCGCGGCCGAGCAGCAGATCGGCGGCGACGAGCGCGTGATCATCGTGGCGGGGGAGGAGTGGCATCGCGGCGTGATCGGCCTGACCGCGGGCCGCATCGCCCAGCGCTACCATCGCCCGACGCTCTGCATCTCCATCGACGGCGACCTCTGCGCCGGCTCCGCGCGGAGCATTCCATCGATCGACCTCCATGCAGAGCTCGACGCCGTGCACGACCTCTTCACGCACTTCGGCGGGCACAAATTCGCGTGCGGTTTCTCGCTGGAGCGGCGGAACCTCGATGCGTTGCGGGAGCGATTGAGCGGGCGCTTCGCGACGCTCGACGACGGTCTCTTCCGCCGCGTCGCCGCGATCGACGCCGAGCTCGAGCTCGGCGAGATCGATCGCGAGCTCCTCGCCGCGCACGAGCTGCTGCAGCCCTTCGGCGCCGGCAATCCGCAACCGCTCTTCCTGGCGCGCGACGTCGAAGTCGTGTCGCAGCGGACCTTCGCCGACGACTGTTGCGAACTGCAATTGCGAGACCGCGGCGGGCGCACGCAGACCGCCGTCGTCTGGCCCTCGGCGCAGGCGCTGCTGCGCGAGCTCGTGCGCGCGCGGAGCGACGTCCTCTTCCATCTCGAGCCCGACGAATTCGCCTCCGCCGGCGCGCGCTTGAACCTCGTCGACGCGCGGAATTCGCTTGAGTCGTAACGAGTTGCGAGGCGGGTGCAGCGGACGATCCGCATCCTACGCGTCGCGCTTCCGATCGCCGGCATCGCCTTTATCTTTGTCATCGTCCTGAGCTGGCGCACCGCCCGCCGCCCGAAAGACCACGGGCCGGCGCAGGGGGTGACGTCGACGATCCGTCCGTTCGATCCCGGCGCGGCTTCCGAGGCCAAGACGTTCGAGGACACGCAGACGATCGCCGGCCGCGTCGTCTCGCGCATCCGCGCGCGGCGCGTCGTGGCCTTCAAGTCGGGATGGAACACGCTCGAGGACGTGGCCCTGACGATCTATCGCCCGACCGGTCTGACGTACGAGCTCCTCTGCCCGCAGGCGCAGTTCAACAGCAACACGAAGGAAGCCGAGGCGAAGGGCGGCGTGAAGGTGACGTCGAGCGACGGCGTCGAGATCACGACCGCGGAGATCCACTTCGACGGCAGCCACCTCACGAACCACATCCCGGTGAATTTCCGCATCGACCGCTGGACCGGCAGCGGCGGCGCGCTCGACCTCGACGTGCAGGGGGAGCTGCTGCACCTCTTCGAGAAAGTCGACGCCACCATGCAGCCGAGCGAGCCGGGCGAGCTGCCGATGAATCTGAAGGCCCAGGACGGCCTCTTCCGCCGGAAGGAGAACAACGTCGACTTCACCGCGAACGTCGTCTTCACGCACGGCGGCGACCGCGTCAACTGCGATCACCTGGCCGCGAAGCTCACACCCGACCGCAAGACGCTCTCCGAGCTGGCCGGCAACGGCCACGCCGTCATCGTCATGACCGAGAACACGCCGGGGCGGAAGGAGATGACCTGCGACCGCTTCTGGAGCGAGCTCGGGCCAACCGGACAGATTAGCGCCATCAACGCCGCCGGCGACACGGCGCTCGCCCACGCCGTCATCGACGGTCCGCCGAAGCGCGACGTCGTGGCCCGCTCGTTCCGGGCGGCGCTGGCGAATCAAGTCGTGACCGAGCTCAAGGCCGAGTCGGACATCGTGATGAAGGAGCTCGGCCCCGAGCCGCGCGAGGCCACGACCGACCACCTCGTCATCTACTTCG
>JBKOUP010000278.1:0-8825 GCA_046723495.1 Acidobacteriota bacterium | reverse complement strand
GGTCGCTGTAGAGCGGTCCTTCGTTGATGAGGACGCGGCCGGCGGCGAGGCGGCGGCCGATCGTCGCGGCGACGTCGGGATCGCCGAAGATGCTCGCGCCGAGGCCGTAGGGGCTGTCGTTCGCCAGCGCGACGGCCTCGTCGATCGTGTCGAAGACGACGAAGGAGCGCACGGGCGCGAACGACTCCTCGATCCAGAGGAAGGGCTTCTCCTCCTCGCGCGCGCCGAGGAGCTGCATTTTGTCGAACTCGATCAGCGTCGGATGGAAGAACACGCCGTCGGCCTTGCCGCCGGCCAGCAGGCGGCCGCCGCGCTCGAGCGCCTCCTGCACCTGATACGTGGCGATGTCGAGGCTCTCGTGCTTGCCGATCGGGCCGATGTCGGTGTCGTCGTCGCGGGGATCGCCGACCTTCAATCGCAGGATTCCGCTGACGAGGCGCTCGCGCATGTCGAAGGCGACGGAGCGCTGCACGAGGAATCGCTTCGCGGCGATGCAGAGCTGGCCGCCGTGCGCGTAGCCGCCGAGGAGGCCCGCAGCCGCGGCGGCGCCGAGGTCGGCGCTGTCGAGGACGATGAAGGGATCGTTGCCGGCCAGCTCCGGGACGTATTTCTTCATCCGCCCGCCGACGTGGAGCATGCATTCGCCGAGGGTCTTCTTCGTCCGCTCGAGGTACGTCCCCATCTTGATGATGTTGTCTTTGCCGACGGGGCTCGACGCGTAGTGCACGAGCACGTCGACCTCCGGGTTCTCGATGAGCTCCCACGCCGCCTCTTCCCCCGAGCAGGTCGAGAACTGCACGGCGTCGCGCGGCGCGCCGGCCTCGATGACGATCTGCACGGCGCGCTGGCAGATGAGCGGGACGGCGCTCGACGGTTTCTCGACGACGGCGTTGCCGCTGCCGAGGGCGGCGAGCATCGTGTAGAGCGGCACGACCAGCGGCGTGTTGCGCGGCGGGATCACGCCGACGACGCCGTAGGGCTCGCGATAGATGATGTTGCGGCCCGCCGCGGCCGGCAGTTCGCGCGGCGCCAGGAGCTGCAGGCGCTGCTCGAGATTCATGGCCGTGGCGATGGCGCGCTCGAGCTCCCAGCGCGCGAACTTCCGCGGCTGCCCGCCCTCGCGGACCATCAGCTCTTCGAGCTCGGCGCGGTGGACGGTGAGGAGGCGCCCGGCGCGTCGGCCGAGCTCCGCGCGCTCGGCGAAGCTGAGGCGGCGGACGTCTTCCTTGGCGTTGAAGGCGCGGTGGATCTTGGCGCGGAGATCGCGGCGGGTGTCCTGGGTGATCTCGCCGATGACCTCGCCGGAGTACTTGTCGCGGACTTCGTTTTTGCGGAGGGTGAGCATCGGTCGGGTTCGTATCACAGCGATGCGGCGGGGTGCGTCACACAGATGCACTATCGGGCGTGGTTAACTGTTGAGTGCACTCAGGACCATGCGCACGCTCTTCCTTCCGCCCGCCTTCCAGGACTCCGCCGAATCCGGCCGGCTGATCCTGCGCGACGGCTCGACCGCGCAGATCCGGCCGTCGGAGCCGTCGGACCGCGAGGCGTTGACGGAGTTCTTCCACCAGCTCTCCACGCAGTCGAAGAAGCATCGCTTTTTCTCCGCCGCCGATCCCCCGCAGGCGCTCATCGACCAGCAATGCGACTCCTCCGATCCGCGCGTGCGCTTCACGCTCATCGTCAGCCGCGGGCAGGGGATCATCGCCTGCGGCTCGTACGTGGCGCGCGACGAGACGACCGCCGAAGTGGCCTTCGCCGTCGACGACGAGTTCCAGGGCAAAGGCCTCGGCGGGCTGCTGCTGGAGCGCCTGGCCCTCATCGGCGCGCGGCACGGCTTCACGCGCTTCTGGGCCGTCACGCAGATCGAGAACCGCCTGATGCTCGACACGTTCGAGAAGTCGGGCTTCCCGCTGCGCTCGAAGGTCGAGGACGACTACGTCGAGATCGATCTCTCCGTCTCGCCGAGCGCCGGCAGCGCCAGCCGCTCCGAGGTGCGCGACCGCGTCTTCACCACGGCCTCGCTGCGGCCGTTCTTCGAGCCGCGGCCGGGCGAGCTGGCCATCATCGACGCGCCGCATGACGAGGTCCTGCGGGCCGTCGACGACTGCGCGGCCGCCGGCGCGCGGGCGCTGATCGTGACGACGCGCGACGACGACGGCACGCTGCACGACGCCTTGCGCGACAAGGTCCGCGCCGTCGGCATCCGCGTCCTCGGACCTGCGTCGATCGGCTTGATGAACACGGCCAACGCGCTGAATGCGACGCTCGGCGCGGAGATGCCGGCGCGCGGCGACGTGGCCATCCTCGCCCAGACCGCCGACGTCGGCGCGGCCATGCTGATCATGGCCCGCGAACGCGGCGTCGGCGTCTCGACCTTCGTCTGCGTCGGCGACAAGGCCGACATCTCCGGCAACGATCTCCTGCAGTACTGGCAGGGCGACGCCGCCACGCGCATCATCCTTCTCTACCTCGAGTCGTTCGGCAATCCGCGGCGCTTCGCGCGCATCGCCCGCAGCGTCAGCCGCGAGAAGCCGATCATCGCCGTGAAGCCCGACACCTCCTCGGCGGTCGAAGCGCTTTTCCGCCAGACCGGCGTCATCCGCGCGGAGACGCTGCAGGAGATGTTCGACCTCGCCGCGGCGCTGCAGAACGGCACGCGCCTGCCGAAGATCGACGCCTACTCGGCGTGGCGCGCCGGTCCGCATGGCGTCATCCCCGATTTCGACGATCTCGATGTCTCCACCGCGCGCGCGGTCTGCCGCGCCGGCGTCGGGAAGGGATGGCTCTCGCCCGACGACGTACACGCCGTGCTGTTGGCGATGGGCATCCGCAGCAACGCCACGATCACGATGCACGAGGATCCGTCGTTCGGTCCGCGCATCGAGCTGGGGCGCGCCGTGCGCGTCACGCCGCTCACCGACCGCGCCGCCGAGGCCCTCGTGCGCGAGAGCGGCGTCGAGGCCGAGCCGGAGGTGCTGCTGCGCATCTCGCGCCTCGTCGAGGAGTGCCCGGAGATCGCCGAGATCCACATCGGCGACGGTTGTCACATCGCCGAGGGACGAATTCGGATACACGACCAGCTTCGAAGGAGCCGCACATGACCGTCACCGCCGAACGCGACACCGTCTACCGCGACATCGTCGAGCAGACTCCCGTGGCCATCCTCTACGCCGACCGCGACGGCATCGTCCGCGTCTGGAACGACGCCTGCGTGGCGATGTTCGGCTTCACCGCCGAGGAAGCGGTGGGGCAGTCGATGGACATCATCATCCCTGAGAAGCAGCGCCCGCGGCATTGGGAAGGATGGCGGCGGGTGATGGAGACGGGCGTCACGAAGTACGGCCGCGATCCGCTGGCGGTGCCGGCGCTGCGCAAGGACGGCACGCGCATCTCGATCGAGTTCCACATCGTGCTGCTGCGCGACGGCGCGGCAGCGATCCTGCGCCAGGTCGAGCGGCGCCTGGCCGACTTCCGGCGCGTCACCGATCTCACGGCGCCCGACGGCCACAACATCCCGGCCTACCTCTTCGCGCCGGCGTCGCCGCGCGGCGGCGTGGTGATCGTGCACGGCTACGGCGCGTCGAAGAAGGAGATGCTCGGCGTGGCCACGACGTTCGTGGAGAAGCGCTTCGCCACGCTGGTGATCGACCTCTGCGGTCACGGCGAGAACCGCTTCGCCATCGGCGCGGCCATGCGCGACGAAGTCGACGCCGCGGTCGCCTACGCCCGCCGCTTCGGCAAGGTCGCCGTCGTCGGCCACTCCCTCGGCGGGCGACTCGGACTCATGTCGCAGGCCGACGCCATCGTGGCCCTGTCCCCCTCGGTCATGGTGCAGATGTCGCCGCAGGGGAAGTGGATGTTCGAGCACCTTCCCGCGCCGGGCATCCGGGAGCCGTACTCCGGCTACGTCCTGGAGCTGCTCGAAGCGCTCGGCCCGGTGCCATCGCACGACCGCCCCTCCCTGCTGCTCTACTCCGAGCGCGATCTCCCCGCGCTGCTCGCCGGCGCCGGCGACCTGCTCGCGCATCTGCCGCGCGCGGAGAAGCGCATCGTCGCCGACGACGTCCGCCCCGACGTGCAGCACGAGAACGGCTTCATTCAATACCTGCCGCGCTGGTTCAATCACCTCGAGCTGCGCTTCAACGCCGCGGCGTGCGAGGCGGCGGCGGTGTGGCTGTCGGAGCGGTTGTAGTAGGCTGCGCATATGAATCAGTTTGAGTACTTCGACAAAATGGTCATCTTCGAGGACAGCGAAGAGGGGATGCAGAGCAAGCTCGACACGTGGATCAACGACGTCGGCAAGGAGGGGTGGGAGCTGGTGTCGTCGGCGCCGCTGATCGCCCCGAACAAGGACGGCATCGCCTACGGCACCATCGGATTGCATCTGATCTTCAAACGCCAGATCGCATGAACATCACGGCAGCCGACCTTCTGGTCCGGCTGAATCTGAATTTCGACGACAGCCGGGCCATCGAGCTTCTCGACCTCGGCGGCGATCGGTATCTCTTTCACTACTTCGATGGACAGGACCAGCGCGAGGTGACGCTCGAGCTCGACGCCGAGCTCCGCGTCCTCGGCGAGGTGCGGGAGCACGGCGATGACGACGACTACGCTCGATACTGCGGCCACTAACGTTCTCTACGAAGCCGACGGTCCGATCGCGATCGTGACGCTGAATCGCCCCACTCGGCGCAACGCCCTCTCGCTGGAGCTGATGCGCGAGCTGCTCGGGCAGCTGCGCCGCATCGGCGGCAATCCGGAAATCCGGGCAGTCATCCTTGCCGCGGAAGGGAAGGTCTTCAGCTCCGGACACGACCTCGGTGAGCTCGTCGGCCGTGGCCTCAGCGACTATCGCGAGATCTTCGACACCTGCGTCGAGTTGATGGCGGCGATCGAGTCGATCCCGCAGCCGGTGATCGCCGAGGTGCAGGGGATGGCCACGGCGGCGGGGTGCCAGCTCGTCGCAACGTGCGACCTCGCCGTGGCCGCCGATCATGCAACGTTCGCAACGCCGGGCGTGCGGATTGGTCTGTTCTGTACCACGCCGATGGTGGCGCTGAGCCGCGCGGTGGGCCGGAAACGCGCCCTGCAGATGCTCCTGACGGGGAATCCGATCGACGCCCGGACGGCCGTCGAGTGGGGCCTTATTAATAATGTGGTGGACGCCGGTGCACTGCGCGATGCAACGCGCGCTCTCGCCCTGCAGATCGCCGAGGCCAGCCCGGTGACGCTATCTATCGGGAAACAGGCGTTTTACGCCCAGATCGACCTCGACGAGCCGAAGGCCTACGCGTACGCGAAGGAGGTCATGTCGATGAACTCCATGGCCGCCGACGCCCAGGAAGGGATCGCCGCCTTCCTCGGCAAGCGCAAACCGTGCTGGTCCGGCCGGTAACTAGTTCAAAAGTCACATCAGAAATGGTGCGGGCGTCACATCGCCTCGCCCTAGCGTCGCCCTCCAGAATGCGGGCCGTCACACGCCACTGTGCGCAAGTTCGACATCCGCAAATTAACAGGAGGTGCGAATGGCTGAGACCACGTTCCCGAAACATAAAGTCCTGAGCTGGCCGGCAGTGCCGAAGCCAACTCCCGATGAGGTTTACGCGGGCCTCTCGGATCAGGCGAAGGAGTATCCGCTCTCGCTCGAGAAGATGCTGCGGCAGAGCGAGAACTTCAAGAAGCCGGAGAATCTCACCACCGTCCGCGTGCTCGACGTCAGCAAGGGCATGATCATCGGCAACTGGTGCTCCTCGATGCTCTCGGAGCTCGGCGCCGACACGCTCAAGTGCGAGCCCCCGTCGGGCGATTCGCTGCGCTGGCTCACGCCCTTCGGCCGCAAGGAGTACATGATCAAGGACGCCGAGACCGGCGAGCCGATCGGCCTGCACTTCCTCCACGAGATGCGGAACAAGCAGTCGATCACGCTGAACCTCGAGAAGCCCGAGGGCCGCGAGCTGCTGAAGAAGCTCGTCGTCCACTGCGACGTTCTCATCGAGAACTACGCGCCCGGCCAGTTCGACGCCTGGGGCATCGGCTACCGGCAGCTCAAGGAGATCAACCCGCGCCTGGTCTACTGCTGGGTCGGACAGAAGGGGCAGTGGGGCCCGTCGAAGGACAAGCCCGGCAACCTCGATCCGACGGCGCAGGCAGCGTGCGGTTTCGTGCACGGCACCGGTCTGCCGAAGGAGTTCGGCGGACGGCCGACGCGCTCGGCGATGTGGATGGCCGACCAGGTCGGCGGCACCTCCGCGGCGATGGGCATCCTCTGCGCGCTGCTCTTCCGCGACAAGGTCTCCGGCAAGGGGCAGTTCGTCGAAGCCACCGCGGCCGAGGCCATCATCCGCATCCTCGATTACAACTGGGCCTGGTACGGCATGGATGGAAGCATCCGGCCGCGCTACGGCAACTGGGATCTGGCGATCAACATCTACGCCGTCAATCCGTGCAAGGACGGCTTCTTCATGGTCGGCGGCGGACATGACCGGCTGTGGTACCGGATCTGGCGCACGGTCGGCCAGACGCGGCCCGACCTCGAGGACGAGATCCTCGACGACAAGAGCCTGCGCCAGGTCGTGGCCCGTCTCCCGCACCTCAAACAGGTCAAGACGTACACGGTTCTCGCCGATTGGCAGAAGGACGTGTCGCGCGCCGAAGCGATGAAAGAGCTGCTCGCGCAGCAGGTCGCGTCGGGCGGCGTGAACTACGTCGACGAAGTCGCCGAGGACCCGCACTTCAAGTACCGCGGCCACGTCGACGAGTTCGAAGACCGTCTGTACGGGAAGGTGCTCTTCGGCACGACGCCGTTCATCCAGCACAAGTGCCCGGGACGTTTGAAGTGGATCGGCCGGCCGCTCGGCTACGACAACCAAGAGGTCTACCAGAAGCTGTTGGGACTCGGACCGACCGATCTGGTCCAGCTCAAGAGTTCCGGTGTGATCTAGGACTGAGGAGGCAAGCAGATGGCGACCGCTCCCAATTTCGAAACCTACTGTCAGGAGCTCTTCGATCACAAGACGGCTGCAGGGAAGCCGGAAGTGCTCAAGGGCTATCGCGTGCTCTCCTGCACGCAGTACATCCTCGGTCCGTCCGCCGCCAGCTACCTCGGCGAGCTCGGGGCCGAGGTCATCAAGATCGAGCTCCCGCGCCGCGGCGAGCCGATGCGCCACACCACGCCGTTCAATGAGCCGCTGCTCTATCCGCTATCGCGATGGGCGCCGGAAAACGGCACGGGCCTCGGCTTCTTCGGCGCGAACTTCAACGAGGAGTTCGTCAGCCTCGATTTCCACCGCCCGGAGGCCCGGCAGGTCATCCACGAGCTCGCCGCGAAGAGCGACGTCTTCGTGCAGAACTACCGCCCCGGAACGTTCGACCGCTGGGGCATGGGCTACCAGCATCTGTCGAAGATCAACCCGCGCCTGGTGTATTGCTGGCTCGGCGGCTTCGGCGGATGGGGTCCCGGCCGCGTGCGCGCGTCGTACGACATCCTCGGCCAGGCCCAGGGCGGCGCGTTCGGCATCACCGGTGAAGCGGAGTACAAGGGCGGCACGCCGGCCAAGCACACGATCTGGCTGGCCGACTACTGGGGCGGCATGATGGCCGCCGTCCAGGTCCTGGCCGCGCTGTACTGGCGCGATACGGTGTCGAACGAAGGCACCTTCATCGAGTACTCGCAGGTCCACGGCGTCACGCGCATGCTCGAGTACGCCCTCCCGCTCTACGGCCGCTACGGCATCCGCCGCGAGCGCTGGGGCAACTGGGACACCGAGCTTTGCGTGCACGGCATCGTGCAGTGCGGGAAGTCGTCGTATCCCGACTCGAAGAACCCGCAGGAAGCGGAAGTCGGCTACATCCTCATCAGCGCCCACAGCGACGAGGACTTCGCGAAGCTCTGCGACGTCATCGGCCGCAAGGACATCGGCCAGCTTTTCGTGAAGCACGACGACCGCGTCAAGGCCGACTCGCAGGCGCCGATCTACGAAGCCATCGAGACGTGGGCGAAGGACAAGACGAAGGAAGACGTCGCCACGATTCTCGACAAGGCCAACATCAACAACCAGCCGGTGTGGAACGCCAAGGAAGTCGCCGAGCATCCGCACTGGAAGGCCCGCGGCGCGGTTCAGTGGATCGACGATCCGATGTACGGCGACGTCCACGCCCAGGGGCCGGCCTTCAAGATGTCCGACACGCCCCCGCGCGTGAAGTGGACGATGAAGCCGGTCGGCACCGACAACGAGCGCGTCTACGGCCGCCTGCTCGGCTGGGACAAGACCCGGCTGCAGCAGATGGAAGAAGCGGAGGTGATCTAGATGACTACCGCGACGATCGTTGCACCGAAAATCAAACAGGGACTCGTTCTCACATGCTTCACGTGCGGGACGAAGAACTACCTCGACCCCTATCCGTTCTGGAACTTCACCGGGAACACCAAGTGCGCCGGCTGCGATCAGGTTTACGCCGTCTCGTTCAAGAACGGCCAGATGCAGAAGGAGCACAAGGAAACCAGCGGCAAGTGCGATCTCCTGCCCGGCTACGCCGAGCGCGACGACGCCACCGAGATCACGCAGACCGGCAAGATCCGCCCGGCGCCGCAGGCCCGTCCCGATCCGTTCAGCGGCAAGCAGAAGGCCATCACCGTGAGCTTCCGCGGCAAGCCCGTCAGCGGCCGCCCGCTCAAGAAGGAAGAGCTGGTCGGCAGCCGCGCCAAATTCATCGCCGATCTTCAGAAATAGGAGACGAACCGTGGAAGCGACAACTCAGAACTACAAGTGCTGCGATTACTTCCAGGAAGCGCTCGATCCCAACATCCGCAAGGCCTTCCTCGG
>JBKOUP010000234.1:0-3745 GCA_046723495.1 Acidobacteriota bacterium | reverse complement strand
CGTAAAGATCGAGCGCGCGACGAATGTCTGGAGTAATCACTATCATGTCACGCAACGCCTGGCGAATCATGGCGACGCCGCGTTGCCGTGCATCGTGGCCAGCATCCGCGAAATAGGAAAGAACTTCGCTGAGGACATGCTCGTGCGTGACGAGGTCGGCGCCCCTGACTTCGCGCTCGATGCGCAGCGCCTGGCGATGATGCGAATCAAGTCGATCGAGATAGGCGATGAAGAACCACGTATCGACGAAATACGCCCGCATTACTTCGCAACCGCGCGGCGCTTTCCGTAAACGATCTCGTCGATGTGCTCGGAATCGTAGCCTCTCTCGTGCATCTGCCGAAGAACTTCATCAGGAATCGAGTCCGCGAGCTCGTGCATCGCGTCGAAGAAGCGCGCCGAATTCGGCTTCTCCCCCACGAACTCCCGCACCCGTTTCGCGATCCCCTCGGCATCGAGGTCGTACTGCGCGCGCAGCACGTCCTGGGCGCCGTGGTGCACGTACTCGTCGGGGATGCCGATGCGGTGGAAGTCGACGCCGTCGATGCCGAGCTGCTGGCAGCGCTCCATGATCGCGGAGCCGAAGCCGCCGGCGAGGGAGCCTTCTTCGACGGTAATGACCTTCGCGCCGGGCGTGCAGTACTTCGCGATCAGCTCGTCGTCGAGCGGCTTGATGAAGCGCGCGTTGATGACCGCGACCTCGATCCCCTCATTCGCCAGCAGCTCCGCCGCCTGCACGGCCGGCCGGACCTCGTTGCCGATGGCGAAGATCGTCGCGGCGTTCCCTTCCCGCAGCACCTCGCCCTTGCCGATCGGCAGCGACTGCAGCTCCGCGTCGAGCGGCACCCCCGCCCCGTTGCCGCGCGGGTAGCGCAGCGACGTCGGGTGTCCGGTCTCGAACGCCGTCTTCAGCATGTGGCGCAGCTCGTTCTCGTCCTTCGGGGCCATGCAGACCATGTTCGGGAAGAGGCGGAGGTAGGCCATGTCGTAGATGCCGTGGTGCGTCGGGCCGTCCTGGCCGGCGATGCCGGCGCGGTCGAGGGCGAAGACCACCGGCAGATCCATGATGGCCACGTCGTGGAACACCTGGTCGAAGGCGCGCTGCAGGAACGTCGAGTAGATCGCCGCGATCGGCTTCATCCCCTGCGTGGCCATGCCGCCGCTGAACGTCACGGCGTGCTCCTCGGCGATGCCGACGTCGAACATCCGCTCCGGCAGCGCCTTGGCGAACTTGTCGAGCCCCGTCCCCTCGGGCATGGCCGCGGTGACGGCCACGATCTTCGGATCGTTCTTGGCCAGCTGGATCAGCGTCTCCGCGAAGATCGCCGTGTACGAGGGCGGGCCCGGCTTCGACTTCACCACCTCGCCCGACTCGATGTCGAACGGCGTCACGCCGTGCGACCAGATCGGCTTGTCCTCCGCGGGCGTGTAGCCCTTCCCCTTCTTCGTGATCACGTGGATCAGCAGCGGGCCGTTGTAGTCCTTGTTCTTTTCGAAGAGGTCGATCAGCCCGTCGAGGTCGTGGCCGTTGATCGGGCCGAGGTACTTGAAGCCGAGCTCCTCGAAGAGCGTGCCGGGGACGACCGTGTGCTTGACGATCTGCTCCATCTCCGAGGCCAGCTCGTGGAGCTTGTTGCCGACGAGCGGGATGTGGTCCATCACGCTCTTGGCGAGGTCCTTGGCCTGGTTGTAGCGCTGTCCTTTGAGAATCGAGTTGAGATAGCCCGACATCGCCCCGACGTTCGTCGAGATCGACATGTCGTTGTCGTTGAGGACGATCATCAGCTTGCGCTTGAGGTGCCCGGCCTGGTTGAGCCCTTCGAGGGCCAGGCCGCCGGAGAGCGCGCCGTCGCCGATGATGGCCACGACGCGGTAGTCCTCCTTGCGGAAGTCGCGGGCCACGGCGATGCCGAGGGCCGCGGAGATTGACGTGGAGGCATGGCCGGCGTTGAAGACGTCGTACTCCGACTCCTCGCGCTTGCAGAAGCCGGAGATGCCGCCGTGCTGGCGGATGGTGGGGAACTGCTCGCGGCGGCCGGTGATGAGCTTGTGCGGATACGACTGGTGGCCGGTGTCGAAGACGATCTGGTCGCGCGGCGTGTCGAAGACGGTGTGCAGGGCGAGCGTCAGCTCGACGATGCCGAGGTTGCCGCCGAAGTGTCCGCCGAACCTGGAGACGACGTCGATGATGCGCTCGCGGATCTCGTCGGCGAGCTGGTGAAGCTGGCGGCGATCGAGCTTGCGAACGTCGTGCGGCGTATTGATGGTGTCGAGAATTCGGCTCATGATTTGCGCTCGCGGATGTAACGCGCCATCTGGGCGAGATAGTTCGCCGGACCGGCGATCTTATCAGCGTTCTCGATGGCCACGCCGAGGAGCCGCTCAGCCTCGGCGCGCGCGGCCTCCAGACCGAGCAGCGCCGGGTAGGTGAGCTTCCCCTGCGCCGCGTCCTTGCCGGCGGTCTTGCCGAGCTCCTCGGAGGTGGCCTCGACGTCGAGAAGATCGTCGACGATCTGGAACATCAGGCCCATGGCCGTGCCGTAGGCCTCGAGCGCGGCGAGCTGCGCCTCGGTGGCATTGCCGAGGAGGCCGCCGAGGAGGACGGAGGCGGTGAGGAGCTTGCCGGTCTTGTTGCGGTGGATGAACTCCAACGTCATCCTGAGCCGCAGCGAAGGATCTCCGAATGGCAGGCCCGTCGCATTTTGAGATCCTTCGCCGTCGTTGCGGCTCAGGATGACGGGGCCTTCCATGTCCGCGACCTGCCCCCCGATCATGCCGCGCGAGTCGACGGCCTCGGCGACCACGCGGAGCGCGCGCAACTGCCGCGCGGCGTCGACGACCGCCAGCGGCCGCGCCAGCCAGGCGAAGGCCTCGGTCAGCAGCGCGTCGCCGGCGAGGATGCCGATGGCCTCGCCGAAGACCACGTGCGTCGTCTTTCGCCCGCGGCGATAGTCGTCGTCGTCCATGGCCGGAAGGTCGTCGTGCACGAGCGAGTACGTGTGGATCAGCTCGAGCGCGGCGAAATGTCCGAGGAGCGGCGCGGGATTGGCTCCGCAGACCTCGGCCGCGGCGATGGCCAGAATCGGGCGTACGCGCTTCCCGCCGCCGAGGACCGCGTAGCGCATGGCCTCGTGGATCGCCGCGGGCGGCGTCCCGGCGGGCGGGAGCTGCGCGTCGAGGGTGTCGTCGATGATCGTGCGTTGACGTCTGAGGTAGTCGGAAATCGTCACGACTGCTCTTCTTCTTCAGCGAGCTCGAACGGCTCCACGCGCGGCTGCCCCTTCGCGTCGGCGAGGATCAGCTCGATCTTCTTCTCCACCTCCTCGAGCTTCTGATTGCAGAAGCGCGACAGGCGGATCCCTTCCTCGAACAGCTGCAGCGACTCGTCGAGCGGCAGCTCCTCCGACTCGAGTCTTTGCACGATCTTCTCGAGCTGTTGAAAGGCTTTCTCGAATTCGTTTGCGCGGGTGCGGGCCATCACGACTCCGTCGGCCACGTAGTTTCGATGCCGAGCGTCTTCGCGTCGACTGTACACGACAACGCACCCCGTTTGAGCTGCAACTCGATCGGATCGCCGACGTTGACGGCGTTCGAGTCGAGGATCGGCTTGCGGCGGTTGCGGACGCGCGAGAAGGCGATGGCGTAGCCGCGCGAGAGCACCGACAGCGGCGAGACGGCGTTCAGCGTCGCCGCCAGCGCCTCCAGCCGCTGCCGCTCGCGCGCAATCCTCGCCGGATAGCGGGCC